>JALTZZ010000043.1:0-3410 GCA_027051165.1 archaeon
TGTTCAAGGTAGGGATAATGAATATGCTTATGATGGGTGGGATGGTATGAACATGAGTTTGGAGGTATGTGTGAAGGAGGGAGGTGCTAAGGACAGGAGGAATCTAAAGCTATTTTTGGACAGAGCACAAGATAAGCTCTAAGACCTCTATAGCTACCACCTTTTGTGAGCTATGTACTCAATAGAGACAATCATACTCTTTGGATTATGTTCTAAGGTAATCTATGTAAAGATTTACACGTGAACTCAAGAGGTAATTAAGCATAATATTTCTGAGTTCATCCAGCTCTCTCATAGATGGTATCTTTCCCCTCTTTATGGAGGTATACACCTGCTTGAGGTAAGGGAAGCTATTTATTACTTTTCTTGCTACTTTCGTTACCTTACAAGGATCTTTTTTTTCTAAAAGAAGTTCCAGTAAATTGTCTGGATAGTAAAACTCAGGGTTGCCTACTCTGGAAACATTTTTATATGAGTTTTTCGCAAGGTATACTACCTCTTTGTAATATCTATCTTCAATATTGAATGCTCTTTTGAAGTTGTCTGTATACACTCTTTCGATGGAATACACAACTACATCTCCCACTTCAAAACGGATCTCTTCCTCGATCTTCTCAGCGAGATCAATATTTCCAGTAACCTGTATTATCTGTTTTTTGAAGTTCTCAATAGCGTAATAAGATTGCTTGCTTACATCTCTCTTGTAAATAGTTGTGTCTTCAAAGATATTTAAAAATTCCTTGTAAGTCTCCTCATCAGCAAAAAAGTAGGTAGGAAGCTCTTGTTTGCGGCAATACTCTTTGTATATATCAAGCTGATCCTTCACATCCCTGCACCTGTCCCATATGCTGAGTTTCCATGCACCTGTTTCCACCATAACCCTGAACCATGGTTCCCTTATCAACCTTCTTATAAGCAGATGTTCTTCAGGTTTAAAGTGAAGTATGAAGTGAGAATGGGAGTTAATAAGCTCAGCTCCTGTTATGTAGAATATGAAGAAGTAAGTGTACATTTCGTCTTCTGATTCAAACCACGATCTTGGAACACTTCCAGGAAATGCAATTGCAGAATTGTACAGCCGATAGTGCATAGTGACTATTAATTTATAACCCAAATTTTAAAGGGAATATGTACAGCCAGTCTTTGTACCCTTCAGCTATTAGTCTTTTAAACCCTTGCTGGACAGAAAGTTCAAACTCTGTATGGGGCCAGTATTTGTAGAATTCCTTAAAGAAAGCTTTTGTTGTGTGTTCGTGTATAAGGCTGAGGGATGATATGGCCTTGTTTATACGTCCATAGCTACCCAGTATGTATGCGGGACTGTAAATGGAATCAAAACTTTCTATATAAGAGAATTGAAGGCTGCATGCAGATAGAATAAGAAGATCAGCTCTGAAATTCATTCTGCTAAGTATCTCGGTGTTATGGTTACCGTCAGCAAGCTTTATATAGGATAGAGTTTTGTGGTTCTCTATTTTCACGGTGCCGTGGGTGGATATGTGTACCGTGTTGAACGTTTTATCCGATATGGCCTTTTCGAACTGAGAGATTCCCGGGTCAGTCACTACCTCTACACGTCCATCAAAGTTTCCCTTCTTTAGAGAATCTATCACAACTTCACACTCTCTCTGTTCCGAACCAGGGTAGCCTAGGTCCACATCAATGCAGATTATGTTATCTGCTTCTATTTGTTCAAGCTTTCTCATGCTGGAAACATACATTACCGGCATCTTTTCTATGAGAAACTTCTGACCATCATATATTGTATGCAAGGGCATCATGGAAAGTTCCCCCATAACAGAAAAGTAAATTGTCTTGATACGTTCCCCTTGGGAAAGAAAGTCAAGGAATTCTAAGATGCGAGGACCTATTTCCTTATTAACTACTAATAAAGGTATGCTTTGAAGCTCTGCTTCTCTGATGGAACTTCTACTAACAAATTCTTTTATTAATTCAAATACAGCCGCATGTTGGGGACTATATTGATTCAAATCAAGGCAGAAGATATCGTTCAAACTTATAATCTTTGTTTCTCCAAAGACTAACTTAGAACGGAGCCTTATCAGCTCGTGCATAAGGGCGTAAAAATGCGTAAATTGGAGATCCATTGGAAGAAACCCTACCTTTAGATTACTTCCTTTAAATATGCCCATAAGGAAAGAAACTGGAGAGGGTCTAATTTCAGTAGAATCTGATGAAAAGTTAAGCACCACAGGATATACAAGAGCGTCTCCAGGCTTTAGAACCAACCAAAGGTGTTTTTTCACTTCTTCCAAGTCTCTGATGAAAAAAGGCTTTTCCTTATGGCTCTCGATAAAGGTGATAAGCTTGTATATGTGTTCTTCCTTCCTCTCAAAGCTTCTGAGAATCAGTTCAAAAAACCTCTTAAAGTCCGGGACCCTTGTTCTGCCCATATATGGCTTCTAAGCTATATCCGCTTTTAAGGATATCAACTTTTTCAAGCAAGAGAGGGTTCTCCTTTTTTTAAGAAGTTGACATCATCTGTCTTCTAACCACTTTATCTTGGTGGACTCGCATCACTTGAACTAACTAGTAACATTTTCGGAACCAAATTCCCTTCTCCTGATGAAAAGGAGGTGGCGGAAATGTACAAAATCAGAATTTGGAGAGGCTTAGTAGTCCCGTGGTGTCTATTCCTATTTGCCTGCAGCCAGCCTGCAAAGAAAGCGGAGGAGTCTGTCAGCATTCCCGTGGAACCCATCATGGTGAAAGCAGAGCCTATTCCCCGGATGACCCTTTCCCTTAGCAGACAAGAGTTTTCAGCGGTTAACAGGGTGATCCAGAAAATCAAACTCGGAAAGCCTACCCACGCCATTTCAGAGCTAGAAAAGATCCTCGGTAACAATCCGAACCCGGAGATGAAGTGTACAGCCCTAGCCCTTATGAGTTACACAGCTCTCCAGATAGGTCATAAAAGGGAGTTTTTGGTCTTTGCTCAAGACATGGTTAAGGCATGTGAGAGGTTCAGGCTCCTTCCTGTGGGTATAAGGGTCCTTGCAAAACTCTATAGCAATTGGTCAGGGAAGCCTTTGCCTAAGTCCTTGGAGGCCCAACTTTGAAAGGAGGTAGTGTCATGGGGTTGTTGTTCGGGATACTTCTAATGGTCTTCTTCCTTATCGGCTTGGGGTTATATACTGGCCATATCAAGTCTGAACGGATTCCCAACTTAAAGGAGGAACTAACAGACAACAAAGTCAAGACTGGGCGCGAGGATAAGGAGATAATACCTCCGAAGGCAGTTCCCGAAGCCAGAAGCAAGAAGCAGAGTAACGGAACTGAGCGGGAACACGGAGATGCTAAAAAGGAAGAGCCCCGGATAGACTTTAACAGTTATCTCAACATGGCAATACAGTCTTACAAGGGTGAGTCCAGCCAGGACAACTCGGAAC
>JALTZZ010000043.1:3420-4667 GCA_027051165.1 archaeon
TGGAAGAGGCCTGTCAGGGATTGGGAGCTTATTCGTTCCCAGCTTGAAATCCTCTTTGAGGGTAGGCTATGATTTACACAAAAATTGAAACAGTCCCTATTGAGGAGGTCATATCATGTCTGGGGGGCTTGTTTTTATTATCCTTATGTGCTGTGGTCTGTTATTTGCCGGGGATATGTTCAGAGTGGTGAAGATAGACGCATTCCCGAGAGATGGTGAGAACTTAAAACTTTATCTGGCTGCAGGAAAATGTCTGGATGATGAATGTTCAAATGTTGATGAGAGTAAGGTTATATTCTACAAAATAGATGCTCTAAAATGTTTCCGTAGCTTAAAAACAGTGGTTGATTTTGAATTATGCGTAAGGTTGTATGAGCTTGACACAGAAAATCCATTGAGTATTCCACGACTACCCTTTCGCTTGCTTGTCAGGAGCAAAGAGGCAGAGAAAGGAAGCAGGTTCGTTGAATTCTACTGGATACCTGGTTATCTGGGTAAGCAAAACCTGCGCACGGTAGAATTCTGCAAATTTAATTACTGTTATGACTTCAAGCAAACAAATATAAGGATGAGCAGAATAACGCCGAATAAGCTCAATATATCTGTTAAGAACCCTTACTTGCATCATGACGGTAACGCTTATATAGACATGCTTGTCTGTCTGACACTCAAAGGAAAAGTACCCCCAAGATATAAAGCTATCCGAACCATGGCAGAGAGATTCGGTTATTACAGGAGCCTGAATTACAAATTACAGGTAAATGTATATATGAAAGATGGAAATGACACATACAGCTACAGGTATCGCGCCTTTATAGTTCTTCCCCTGAAGATTAATACATGCTATCCCGTTAAGATACTCCTGAACGGTTATGTGAGCACAAGGGAATCCCCAGAAGCCTACATGGTTTTCCATATTGAGGATGAGAAGTTTATCGGTTTTGAACCCTTCAAGGTGTTTGTAAATCATGAGTGAGGTAACAATCCAACACCTTGTAACCCTTTTATTTGTAAATCCCTTTAAGGAGGTGTAAGATGAGGAACGACATACTCCTGCAGATCGAAGCTTTGTTTGAAAATGTCAGGAAGATGTATCCAGAGTGCAACCTTGATGGAGAAAGCATAACGGAAGTGTTCGGCATACCCGAAGAGAAGCTTGAGGACATAATAAAACTTGCTAAGCTTATGAGCTTTTTATATCCAGATGCAAGCGAACAGATAGTTCAGCTGCTCAAATTTCTTAGAAC
>JALTZZ010000044.1 GCA_027051165.1 archaeon
CCTATATTTAATAGGGATAATATTAGCAGTTTGTAAACTGCCTTTTGTTAGCTCCAAAGCGTTATCTAAAATAGAGCTTAATCCTATTATTAAGTAGCTTTTACCAACTATACTTCTAAGTTTATCATCCACTTCAGTCAATTTATGTCTAAGTTCCACAAGCTCACTAGAAAGCTCATCTCTTTGTCTTACTAAAGTTTCTATCTCTTTTATTTCTCTTAGTCTGCCTTTATATTCTTCGATTTCTGTTTTTAAATTTGCCTTTTCATTTTTAAGGCTACTTAATTTCTCTTTAATGTTGTCAATCTCATGAAGCAAATTTTCTTTTTTCTCCAATAAATCCTTTAAATGGCCTGTTGCAACTTTAGCATGCTCTTTATTTTGTTGGCGGATATAATCAGATAGATGCTTGATAGCACGTTCAACTGCCTTTATACCTAAAACATTGAAAACAGCATTTTTAACTTCTTTATCATGCTCAGGTTTAGAAAATTCATCTATTCTCTCACCATCAAAAAAGAAATATGTCCTAACATTAGGAGGGAGTATTGGATTTATTGCTATGAAAGGATCATGGATAGGCTCTTCCTTCCCTTGAGAGGTTATTTTCCTCATTTCTGGTCCTTCAGAGGTTTTTTCTTCATCTAATTCAACATTGTAATACTTCTTTCTAGAAAGAATATATATATCACCATAATGTGTAAAATGCAGTGTAACTTCCATTTCAACCAAAGAGTCTCCATTCTTCCTTGCTTCAGCAATAGCTTTTTTACTAACTATGCTACCAGATATTTTTACTTCTTTATCACCATATAAAACCCAGTTAATTGCTATAAAAAGTGAAGTTTTTCCGCTTCCATTTTCTCCCATAAAAAGAGTTATGTTTTTACTAGGGTCTATAGAGAATTCTACTTCTTGTTCACCATAATATTGTCTAAAATTTCTTAGCCTGATTTTTTTAAGTAGCATTACATTTCCCCAGTTTTAGACGTGCTACTTCTTCTATTGTCTCATCTATATCCTTTTGAATGCCATGCGGTTTATCTAAAGCTATTTTTTCTTCTTCTATTTGAAGAATTCTATCTATAACCTGTTGCAATTCTTCGTCCACAGTATTAAGGTATTTTTTTAAACGCTCCACACTCATCCTAACTCCCCTAACATGTTAAGTCCTTTCAGTAGAGGTAATAATATACTCCTGCTTTCATATTTATTCAACCCATGCTCAGAAAATTCTTTAAATCTAGATAGCTCTTTGCGTAAGATATCTTTAGCAATCTGCTTATTTTCAATATCTTTTGGAGGTATAACGACAAAGTCGTATATCTCGGCATATTGCTTTCCTGGGTAGCGCCTGAGGATTCGCCCTCTTCTTTGTATAAACTGTCTTGGGTTGGCATCACTAGCAAGAAAATATGCAAATCGGGTGGGAGGTATGTCTACACCCTCATCCAAACATTTTATAGCGACTATTGCATCTATCTTCCTATCTTCAAAATCTTTAAGAATATTTCGCCTTTGTTCCGCATTCTCATGAGCTGTAAATTTAACAGCCACTATACCTTCAGCATGCAGAATCTTTATTACCTTGTCCAGTTGATGAGAGTCACAATAAAATAAAGCATGTTTTATCTTGCCTTTCTCCTTATTTTCCTTTACTAACGTCCTTAAAGTCTCTAATTTGGATTCCCCTTCTTTTATTAAGTTTGCTCTGGTTAAAAGAGCTTGTTGAATTCTTTTATTTTTCTCGTCTTCAGACAAGTTTTTGTTGTTTTTTATTTTTATGATCTTTTGAGTCAGGCTTTTGTATTGTTCAAATTCCATACTACTCATTTCAACTAAGACTGGGTAATACTTATAAGGTGTTAAATACCCATTGTCTATTGCTTTCCATATTGGAAAAGAATATACAATACTACCTTTAGGTCCCGTGAAATACTCTTCAATGTTTTTGTTGCCTACCTCATCATAAATACGTGTAGGTGTAGCTGACAAACCTATTCTATAAATAAATTTAGGATTTAACACTTTTGAAAACTCAGGAGCTCCTGCATAATGAGCTTCATCTAGTATGAGAGCTATTTTTTTATGCTTACTGTATTCAGACAGAAGTTCTAATAAGGGTAAATCTTCCTTAGAAGCTGTGGAATATGTTGTGATTATAAACAAAGGACCCTTTGGCTCTAGTTTAAGTTCTAACAATTTGCTTTTTAATACAGCTATCCATTCTTGTTTATTTCCGTAGCATTTAACTATGTTAGAGGACAACCTATTAATCTCATTCTCCCATTGATCAACAAGATGTACGTATGGTACAACAACGTTTATTATTACGTTTTTCTCTACTTTTAATATTTCCTTAATAGCATATAAAGCTGTTAGAGTCTTACCTGTTCCTGTCGCCATTTCGAATATACCCTTATAGTTATTCTCTATCCAATTTTTTACTGCTTCTTTCTGGTAAGGGCGCGGAGGTGGAAGCTTAGTCTCAGACAAACTAGATTTTTGTAGTTTGTAAGGACGAGGTTTTGTTCTAAGTTTTATTATCTTATCTCTAGCCGCTTTTGGTAAAGTATATACGGATATGTTTGGATCCTCATCATTCCAAAGTATATCGAATCTATTGTTTTCATTTTCAGCTATTTCCCTTGAAGTTGTATCTCTCCAAGAAGGAAATATTTTTATAGATTCATAATTTTCAAACCCTCTTATACTTTCATTCGGAGACCCTATAAAAGCTACCATGTCCCCCTCTTCATCTATAAATATCCCAAACTTATCATGGAAATCTCCTTCAAGCTTATTCCTAGGAACAGCTAACTTAAATTCAAGAATATTATCTGCCACTAACCACGCAAGCGCAGAAAGTACATCCTCTTCAAGATCTTTAGCTAGCTTTTCTATAGACTTATTAATAGATTTTTCTATAACATGTTTTTTCATAGTTTCTCCTTTGAGCAAAGCATCATAGTCGTTTTTATCTAGTATAGGACTAGTTATTATTTGAACTTTACCATTATTCTTCACAAGCTCTAAAAGTCCTCTAGATACTTTACTTAGCCAGCCTGAAGAAAAAAAGCCTACACCTCGCTTATAAAGAATAGAAGATGCTAGTAGAGGAATATAAAATTCCATGTCAAGGTTATCCTTGGATGTATCCATATGAATCGGCAAGTTCAGCTCCCTTAACCCCATGTATTGATTAAATATAATCAGTTAAAGGAAGCATGCATATGCTATACATTCTTCAACTTGTGGATTTATGATTGATCACAACCTTCGCAATTCCCCTGCACCAACTCTCTTCAAACTTATCCTCCTTCTTTGAAGGGTGCTTTTTGTAATGAACATAAATATTGAAGTGCTGCATAAACTCTTTCTTAATCTGCTCCTTCTTCACTTTCCTAAGATGTCTTCTTAAGATAAGTTCTGCTATTGCTCTTTTATTCCCGAAGGGTTTGTTTGCTATCAGCACAAAGGTTGATATGCCGGGATTCAGCAGCAACTGGTCAACCTCAACCAACAATACATGTTTACCGTTATACTCAAAGTATGCGTATAGATACCTCCTCCTTGCCGAGCAGTCCGCACCGTAATACTCGGTCTTATTGCATCTGCTTCTATCCTGTTTCTGGGGATTTTCCTTGATTTCAGGCAACTCGTCTTCTACGATTTCCTGAATACTGACACCTAAAACAGACTCAAGCTTCTCAAGAAGTCCTATAAAATCTTTCAGGTCATACACGTCCCTTGATTGCCACCGCCTCTCCCTTTCCAGATTTGCCTTTGCAATCTTTTTATCCGTAGTCTTGGTTGCGGGTTCGGTGCTTACACCCTCAACCTTGTCTATCTCTCCTGTCTCAAAAACTACGCTCTTACCTTCTCTATGAACCTTGATTACTCTTTTCTTGATTTTATCGTTCATCAAAGCCATCTCGTAGAGTATGCGGTGGTTCACTCCCCTTATTGAGCTACTGGAGTGTTCTGTTGTAAGCATGTTTGTTACTTCCAGAGGGTCGTTTATTTCTACCACGGTCTCTTGCCCTTCAGTGCCGCTATACTCAAACCTTTCACGAACTATCTCTATGTTGTATTTATCGTAAGGCAGTTGTCCGTGCTGAATAATGTGGTCTATGAATACATAAGCACCTACCTTATGAAAGCGAACCCTGAACTCATACTCTCCGTAAAAAGGGAAGCCTGCATAAACGTATATGCCTTTCCTGTTATGGGATTGTATCTGCTTGCTTACGTCCCTATCTATTAAGGATTTGAGGAATTTACGGGATAACTCGTATAACCTTCTCTTCGCATAACTGTCAACCGTGAAGTGGATAATTCCCGGTATGTCCGCATCCGAGAAGCCGGGCTTTGCGTAATACACAAATCTTGTCCCCTTTCTATATATCTTCTTGTAAGCCTTAGAAAGGTCGCCTTCAAACATATACCTTACTATCCGTGTTGATGTGAAATAGAATGCGGAAGCTATGATGTTGCAAGGGATTATAACCTTGCCTATATCGGACTCACCGACGAAAACATACTGATTACCTATTCTGTCCGTGAAATCTATATATTTGCCATCTTCCTTGCTTTTAAACCGGTGCTTGAAGTTCTC
>JALTZZ010000045.1 GCA_027051165.1 archaeon
CATCATACTTAGCTCTTTTAGATGAGGTTGAAAAGAAGCTGAAAAGGTTTGACCTCAGGGGAGAGCTTTACCTGAGCAACAGCTCAAAGTATATGAACCTTTCTGAAGATGAGCTCCTGCAGAAGATAAAAGAGAAGGAAGAGAAAATAAATGAACTTGCAAAGCAGACTCTAAGAAAGAAGATTGATTATAAAGGTGTGGAGATAAACAGATTTGAAGGCGAGAAGTATTTTGTTTTCATAAAAAATAGAGCAGGCAATCTCACAGTAGCTCAGCGAATTCTTGTTTATTCTAATCCAAAAGAAATCTTAGAGATTTTTAATAGAACTTTAGAGAAATATGTTGAAATAATTGGAGTAAAAAAGATAGATAAACGGATAACCGTGTATGTATGGGATTATGCAAATGATTATAGAGAAGCTTTGAATTTTAAGGAGTGGTGGAAAGCAGGAACAGGTAGGGAAAAGTATGGAAAAGTGGAAGTTCATATTTCTCTATTTCATGAACTGCCCAATACTAAGATTGTGAAAAGGGACGTCGTTCAGATACTTTCTCACGAAGCGACCCATGCTTTAGATTTTGTTTATGGATTTTATCCAATTACACCTCTTCTTGGAGAAGGTTTCGCAGATTATATGGAATACACTATTAGTGGTCATTCACCTCAATCAGGAGATTTCCCATATCAATTGAGAATATGGAACTGCACAACTGGAGAAAAATTTTACTCTACTTATATATCAAACGTTTCTATACCTTTTTGCTACAATTATGGGTTTTATTTCGTAAAATTTCTTATTGAAGAAAAGGGTGTAGATAAATTTAGGGAGATTTACAGAATAAAAAGTTATATAAAGGATTATGATCCCGAAAAGAAATACTTTAACATAATTTTTAAAAAAATCTATGGAAAAGATTTAGAAGAACTGGATCGTGAACTTAGAATGTGGCTACATCAAAATAACGTTCCTCCTGTTAATGTATCTAAATATAGAAAAGCTTTCTTATAGATTTCACAAAGAGGATCCTTTCTAAAGATATTTTTATATCTTGTATAAGCACTATAAGCACATCCACCATTACAATAATTTTTTACAGAACAGTTTTTGCATTCCCCCACAGTTTTTAAATATGTCGGTCTAAACATCAGTTTTTTAAATTTATCGCTGTCAAACCATCCTTCTATATAATTGCCAATTAAAAATTCATCGTCTCTTGATCTGTGGCATGCATACAAATTTCCATTAATATCTATTCCATACGATATCGGTTTTCCAGAAAATCTACAATCAAACCATCCTTTCATAGCATTAATAAGTGTTTTAAGAGGATATATAACAATATTTTTAAATTTTTTATTTAATGTAATTAATTGCTTAAAAACGGAAATATGTTCATCTGCGGAAGGTAGATACTTTTTAGTTTTTTCATCAGGTAATAAAAAAGCAAAGCTTATTAATTTTATTCCATCTATCGCAAAAAATTCTCCTATTTTGTAAACATCTCTGCAGTTTATCTTAGTTAGTGTGCTGGACACTCCCATGGGGACACCTACTTCTTTTAGAATTTTATATCCATCTATTGTCTTTAAATAACTACCAGAACCGTCAGAGAAAACCCTAAAATAATCATGATGATCTTTAAAACCATCTATGCTTATATAAACCATGAAGTTAGTTTTCAAGAAGAACTCTGCCCATTTTTTATTTATAAGAGTTCCATTGGTTACAATATAATTTTTAAACTTTATACCAATTTTTTTATAAATTTCACCCTCTATTTTAATAATTTTTTTGAAATATTCTAAACCTGCAAGAAGAGGTTCGCAATCATGAAAATATATATGCCCGTAAAATATCTTTCGATTTTTTAGATTTAAAGCATAATTCATGAGAATTTTTTTAAAATCTTTTATATTCATGACATTATTTGCATTTTCTTTTTCTTTTACATAGCAGTACTTACATCTTAAATTACATCCATCTACAATTTGAATATTCAATAACCTCACCTCGATATTTTAATTCTCATAAAAAATTATCAGCTTATAAGCTCATTTCCTCACAGCTGTGAGGGTTTGGTTTTATAAACAATTTTAATATTCATGAAGTGGACTGTGGTAGTAATCACGATAAGCATCTTATTTGCTGGCGTTTTTTGGTATTTAGCGGATATGCATTCAAACTCAGAAGAATGTATTGTAATATTTGGTTATGATGAAAATGGAAGCTTTAGAGAAGAGTTTATAGAGATAAACGAAGTTTCTCACAGCTGTGAGAGTTTAAGTTTATAAACTAACAAAAAGTCATGATGGAAGTTGAGCTGAACTACGAGCCGAGTGGAAAGCACAGAATACTGTTCTCAGAGAATTTTGTTTTTGCCGATATTGATGGGAGAGTTAGAATGATAAGGATAAAAAAAGAACCCATCCCAGTACTTTATATAAGAGATCTGACAAAAGTTCCAGCAGGCTTTATAAGCTTCCGAGAAATAGCATTCTTTCCAGAGCAGTTCGAAGAGTATAAAAAGCTCATTCATCCTCTTCTTCTGATCGAGATACCGGTTGAAATGGGAGCTTTAGGAGAAACTGTTTTGGCAAGATACAATGTTGTAGATGAAAAAATTATACCGATCAAGGAGATAAAAATAGAAAACAACATGCTTATTTTGGTTAGGGGTTATAAATCGGAGATCAGAGAGGAAGAGTTCCTCCTTAAAGAGATCAATGGCTTTTACGTTGTTGAAAAATACGGAGAATACAAGCTTAGGAGCTACAAAACGAGCGTTCCAAAATTTCCACGTAAAAATCTCTTATAATTACAATTTTTCCTTCCAGCTTAAGAACTTTTTCTATTATATCAACAAGCTCTGGTATTTTCTTTCTTAAAAACTTTTTTCTGATCAAAATTATTCTTGTCTTAAGAAATTTGGAGAGATGAATAAAATCTTCATCCAGCGTAATTATTGTTCTGCCTTCCCTGTTTGCAATTTCTATTACTTCCTTATCCTTCATTCCTCTCCTTAAAAATAATATATGAACAACATCATAACCTCTTTTTTGGAGCTCTTTGTAAACTCCTTTAGGGACGTTCTCATCCAGAAGAAGCTTCATATTTTAACAACCCTTACTTTTTCCAGCAGGTTTTCGACATATTTTATTGCCGCTTTTATCTGCTCCTCGCTGAGATCGTATTCCTCTTTTATATCATCTATACTCCATCCGCTGCTCAGAAGCTCTAAGATAAGCTTAACTGGAATTCTCGTCCCCTTAATTACAGGCTTGCCTCCGCAGATCTCTGGATCAATTTCGATCATGCTTATATCTTGTTTTTTTAACTTTTTATAGAAATTTAATATCGCAGGGCTTCAGGAGCTTAAACCTCCAGAAGCAGTAGCAGCCGCCCTTACATTCTTTTAAATATCTGCACCTTCTGCATTCTTCTGGAAGGTGCGGGAGCTCTCTAAATATTCTGTATCCTCTGCTTTCCATCAGAGCTTCTGGAGTATCCTCTGCAAGATTCCCCATTTTTAAATCTTCAAACTGTGTGAACAGGCACGGATACACATCAAGATTAGGTTCTATTGTGCAGCTTATTCCAGCGGAGCACTGCTTGTCGTTGAATCCTATGCATTTAGGTATCGGATTCAGCGTTGTAATTACTATGCCCTGAATATCTGAGTAGTATCTTATTTTCTTATACATTTCGCTTATAGTTTTGTAGTCCAAAGCATGCTCAAGGTTTGCCGGATTCGGAACAAGGTAGTTGATGCTGTGCTTTCTAATTCCGAGCTTCCTTACAAAAAGTATTGTTTCCAAAACATGATTTAAGTTAAGCCTGTTCATTGTTGTGTTCGTGCTGACGTCAACGCCTATTCTCAAAGCCTCTTTTATTCCTTCAATCACTTCTCTGAAAGAATTTCTCCCAACGATTCTGTTGTGCAGGCTTTCAAATGGAGCTTCAACAGAAACCTGCACGGAAACGTTGTATTCTTTTAAATCTTTAGCTATTTTTCTCAGTCTCGTTCCGTTTGTTAGAAGCCTTAGATTGAATCCCTTTCTGTATGCTATTCTTATGAAATCTATAAGCTCTTCGTGCAGAGTAGGCTCTCCGCCGCAGAATTCAAAATCCTTGGCTTTTGTATAGCTCTCCGCCCATTCAATTACCTTCAAAAAGTTTTCCTTTGAAATCTTCTCCATTTTTGGGAAGGTTTCATTAGCTTTGCAGAATATGCAGTTCTGATTACACTCGTTCGTTATGTTAAGCGAGATGTTGTATTCAAGAGGTCTTGCCGCCATGTAATGAAGTTGGTTTTTAAACTTTCACCCTCACAGCTGTGAGGATTATATTTTCATCGAAGAATCTCTCACCTTCACAGCTGTGAAGATATAGTAGGATTTATGAAATGCTGATCAGTAACTGAAAAATAGCAGATGCCTTAGGAAAATTGATTCTCTCACAGCTGTGAAGGAAAAAGTTGCTAACTTCAGATAAATGATAAAAAACAAAAAAGAATTAAGGAAGCTTCACCGCTTTTTCTACAATCTTCAAGGCATCTTTAAGCTCTTCAACGCTGTTGTTCGGGGTCTTTACATCGAATCCCCATATTCTTC
>JALTZZ010000046.1 GCA_027051165.1 archaeon
AAGGATCGCCAAACGACTCAAAACTTTTCTTAGAAATCGTTAAAGACCTTAAGAGAAGGAGAGTTTTGAGAAAAGGTGATAAAATAATAGCCGATAAGGGATTCTGTGCTCAGAAAAACTACTGGAAGAGCATCATGCATCATAATGTCTTGCCGTTCATATTTCCGAGGAAGAATCTTAACGTTAAAAGGATTAAGGGAAGATTTACTTACCCTTTTAAAGTCCTTAAGGATAAAGAGGTAAAGAGACTTTATGATAGACTCTTTTCCTCTTTTAAGAGCTTTTTGTGCTCTTGGGAGAATTTTAAAGCTGTTAGAAGCGTTGTCGAAGATCTATTCAAGGTTCTCAAACTCCTTAAGGAGTCTGCACAGATATTCTAAACGTTCTGTTGCAAAGTTTGCAGCTATGCTAAGCTTTTATTAGGCATATCTATGGGATTTAATAAAAAAGAGAAGCTTCAAGCCCTTGCTGAGTCTTGACTCAACAAGAGGGTTAAAGAGAGTATTACCCAAAAGAAGTAGAAAAAGAAAGAAAAGCGATGATTTTGGATTCAGCCTGTTTTAAAATAATTAAAGATCAAGTTTTTGCAGTTGACTTAGGACATATTCTCTAATTTCTTTTGCACTCTTTAGTTCACTAACAATTTTTCCAGATTTTATAAGAGGCTTTAGCATGGGAACCATGGTTTTCCCGCACTTTTCACACTTTATTTCTCCCTCTACATCTCTATAATAAATCACTTTATCCCTCATGCAATGCATGCATCTGTAAACCTCTTTTTTTCCGCTAAGCTTTCCTCGTTTTGCAACAGGTTTTCCCTCAACCTCAACGATGTCCATGGCAAAGTCTATCGTCTTTGCGTTGCTTATAGAAGTCCCGACACCAAAGGCATCAACTTTATCAAGCTCTTTTATGTCATCTTCATCTATGCCACCAGATACAACGATTTTCACATGCTTATAACCCCTTATGTCAAGCTCCCATCTAACCTCTTCTACGATTTTTTTCATGTTTCCTCTTCTTGAGCTTGGAGTATCGAGCCTAACGCCGAATATGTTCTTAATGGTCTCACATGCCATTATAGCTTCGGACTTCTCATCACAGAAAGTATCTATAAGAGCTATTCTTGGCACATCATCCTCTATAACTTCGTCAAACATCTTCCAAGCAAGTTTCTGATCACCTACGGTTATTATCAGAGCGTGAGGCATTGTTCCACTTGCCTTAGCTCCTATAAGCTTTTCCGCAGCAACGCAAGAGAAGCCGTCGCAACCGCCTATATATGCACTCCTGTCTATCATCGGTGCTATTGCTGGATGCATTCTTCTAACACCGAAGCTGAGTAGAATTCTTTCACCAGCCACCTTTCTAAGCCTTGCTGCTTTTGTTGCTATTCCTGAAGCTTGGCATATAAATCCTAAAAGAGCCGTTTCAAGCTCGCAGAATTCACTATATTCACCCTCTATTCTTATAACAGGCTCCATAGGATAAAAAACGCTTCCCTCAGGCATGGCATAGACATTGACATCGTAGCCTTCAAAGAGCCTTGCAACCTCCTCTATTCCAGCTAAGATTCCCCATTTATATCCGCTTGGCAGTGATGATGTAGTAACCTCTGCAACAACATTTTTCCTTATTCCCTTTTCTTTGAGTATTTTCTTTGTTCTTCTAAAGTAAATATCCGTAGTATCTCCCCTCTTTATCTCCTCAAAGGATGCAACATGAAACATGGTTTATAATTATGTGATGGTATTAAAAATATTTGCCCACCCAAATGCTGCGGTGCTAAACATTATATATCCATCTTATTTTAAATGGATTCCAAGAGAATTCAGGATAACATTTCCTTTTTCCTTCCTCTCTAAGGGCTTTAACAAGAATTGGCAGAGCTATTGTTGCATCCACAAAAACCTGAGACCTCTTAGACTTTGGAGAAATTTTCCCCCAGCTTATTCCTTCTTCAAGGGTGCATCCGCTTAATCC
Source organism: archaeon (assembly GCA_027051165.1). Taxonomy (GTDB): domain Archaea; phylum Hydrothermarchaeota; class Hydrothermarchaeia; order JALTZZ01; family JALTZZ01; genus JALTZZ01. The sequence continues at coordinate 1,984 of JALTZZ010000046.1, forward strand.
TCCAAAATGTGGTGAATCTGTTGTTATTTGAATTGCATAATCATGTCCCTTCATTTTGTTGAAAAAAGAGAGAACAACCTCTGTTTGCTGTATAAAGTTCTTTGGAACCCCTCCACCTATATATATAACACCAGTTTTTTCGCTTATTTCAACAATTTTTGTTAGTTCTTCGATATCCTTTATCGTATCAATATAAAATTTCCTTGAAATTGTTGAAAGAACGATTCCTATTGAGCTATCAGCTATGGCTGGTGAAAATATTGGTATGTTCATCTTGTATGCAGTGGTTATTATAGACTCTTCCTTTGCTATTCTGCTTATTCCTTCCCCAAGCCTGTGCAAGAACTCCCTTGACGACATTCCTTGGGAGAAATTTTCCACAAGCTCAGCTATAATTTTATCCGTTTCCTTAAACTCCTCCTCAACGGCAAAAATGTTGTATATTCTGTCTATACCCTCCTTGAAAAGCTTCTCATCATCAGCATGCTCGCTTCCCTTGTAGTGCCTCTTACCTAAGGCTTCATGTATGTCGTGAAAGAGATTTGCACCTGTGCTCACAATGCAGTCTATAAACCTGTTTTTCATTAGAGTAACGATAATCTTTCTCAAACCCGCTGGAACCATCGCTCCGCTTAGTCCGAGAAATATTGATATTTTTTCTTCTTTTAACATTTTCATCCATATTTCAAACGCTTCACCGAGTTTTCTTGCTTGGAATCCTATATCAGCCATTGCCCTCAGCATCTCCGAGAAGCTGCTTATATTTTCTACATCTATGGGCTTTGTTGGTTTTAGTTGCAAGCTCAATCACCCTCTATAATTGTTTTTAGGAAATTTCTACCCTCTTCCGTATTAAAATTTGGTAAATTCCAATCCTCGTATATCTCGGTTCTCATCGTTACGGTTTCCTTTTTGGTTCTTGGGTCAAAACCTTTTTTAATGCTTTTCCTCTTATAAAGCATTACTCCACGTCTCTGCCATAGAGGAGTCTTTGCTGGATTTATTCCTCTGCTGAATAGAAGCTCATGAAGGTCCTGATATTTTAATCCTTTAAGCTTTTGTGCAGCTTCCTTACCGCTCAAGCCTTCTTTAATTAACGTATAGTAGGCATAGGAGTTTATATGGTTTCTCCAAGCTTCGTTCTGCCTTTTTATTAGATAATCTATTATTTCGCTGCTGTCAACTATCAGCACCTTGGCATCAAAAGCCAATATCTTATTAAATTTTAAAGAAACGATGCTTGAGACGTAGCTTGATATTATTGAATCAAGCTTTTCTATTCTTCCCTTGTAAGGTAGAGGTGGAAAAAATAGAAAATTTATTTCATCTGAAAACATATAAGCCATTTTTGGAGAAAATAAGTCAAAAATTTTTTTAGATGCTTCTATAAGTGCTTCTATCAATCTTATATCATAGGGCTTTTCTAAATTAAGCTCTTTACATGCTCTTGAGAAATTAACTCCGTCTGTTCTTATAAATACTACATGATCAAGCTTCAAATCTGAGAATATATCGTATCTCTTCATTGCGGCTTCACAATAAACTTAACGTTTTTCAAAACAACTATATCTTTTATTGACTTCACGGCTTTATAAGGTATTAAAACTCCGCTTTTTTCAATGTCAAGCTCTTTTTTAAAATCTTCCTCAAGATTCACTACTGCAATCTCAACAACGTTCCCATTTTCTGGGTTAATTGTTATGTCTGCAAGCTCTCCTATGTGTCTGCCGTCATCTGTAAAAACATCCAACCCCTCTATCTGGCTCAACCTCATTATCATTATTACCACCTAATCCTACTTTATGGAACGAGCAATATAAAGCTTAGGTATTTATGTGCTGTTCAACAACAAGCTCTCAGATGCAGTATAATGGTAGCTCGCCGATATTTAACTTGGAAGATTCATGGATTGAAAGTGAACTACCCCACCCTTACGGGCGGAGCTTCGTGAGGAGTTTGCCCTTGCAAGGGCCTTATCCCCACTGCTTGGTAAACGCGCCCCCTACTCCTACCCATCCCGTAGGCGGAGCTACTTTTAAACTTGTTGAATATCCTAAGCCTTATGGGCTTAGCAAGACCGCTTATCCTATCGAATATGCTAAGCTTCTTCAAGAGGTTTCTGCAGGCGTTAACATCCGCATTTATTAAGCCCAAGACGGATTTAAACAGATCTCTTTTAACTCTAAGCTCTGGGATGCAGCTTTCTTCAGCAACAGCCTTATTAAGCAGGCTGTCCACCCCAGAGCTGTAATCTTCGCTAATTGTATCTACGAATATGCCAAGCTCTTCTGCCTTGTATTTAAGATACTCGAAAGCCTTGCCATGAGGCAATAGGTGCCACATCTGCTCTGCTATTGAATTGAGGTTGGATTCCCTGTTTTTATTTTGGAAGCCATCTCCAACTCTTATCTCCTTGACGTTGTGCCTTAAAGCAAGCTCTAAAACGAGGTTTGAAACGGTATGAGCGAAGTTCCTAAGCAATCTGTGAACCTTAACCCAGAGCTTCTTTATCTTCCTTTCTACTTTATGAGAAGCCAAGTCTTTGTTCTTTAAGTTGTCTTTTAAGCTCTGAAGCTTGGAAATCTTCTTGAGATATTTCCTTAAAAAGCTCTTTAATCCCTTGCCGTCTATAATATAAGGCGTTTCAACCCCTTCTACAACTATAGCAAAAAAGTTTGAAGAGCAGGGGTCTATGGTCATTACCTTGCTTCCGTTAAAGTCTATGGGATTTATCTCGGCTTTATATATCAAGTAGAGTTCGAACTCGTCTCTCTTTGGAGCAATCTGAACGTTTTTAATTGCTTTCTCGTTTAGTGGCAAGCCGATTTCGAGCCACAGAAACCTTAGATCAATGCCGTGCTTCTCTTTTAAATGCTTTCTCAAGCTCCTGTTCAAGCTTAGCCTTATTCTGCTCCCGCAGACTTTAAATCCTGTTTTGTCAAAGATTACTGTTCTATGCTTTCTCCTTGGCTTAGGCTTTGCAAATTTCTCTGACTCCTTAAAATGATTCTTGTAAGCTCTGACGAGCTCGTCCAAGATTATTTGCGAGGCTCTCGACTGCAGAGCCCTTAGGTGAACACTGTCTTTGAGCCTGTTGTATAGGTCATAGAAGTTTAGCTTGGCTTCTTTTTTGTTCAGCAAAAACAGGGCTCTTGATTCCATAGATTAGCGCTGTGGTAGCACATGTAGACTAAGGCTGTTCTGTAATCCTTAGGCAGTCTCTTGAGATTTATTGTTATACAGCGGAACACGTTCATTGCTATATGATTTGTTTTTTGCTATACCAAAACATTTCCACCAAGCCACACCTTTTAGCTAACCTTGCGTATCCCCCTCCCTTACGGAAGGGGTCTTGCAAGCAACGAGAAGATAAACTTTGATGAAGAAATAAAGGTTAAAATTTTTTACAGCAAAGAATATTTGTGGTAAAAATTTCAACAAATGATATTAACGCCGGGGGTGGGATTTGAACCCACGCGGGGCAACGCCCCAGTGACTCTCGAGGCCACCGCCTTAGCCGCTAGGCTACCCCGGCTTGTGTATCGTATTTGTGTATTGAACCTAATTAACCTCTTTAAACGTATAAGTTATAAATAATATTCAGAACAAAATATAGTTATGCAGATAGTTGAACTACCAAAGCCGAGGTTTAAAGGCAACATTAGTGTTGAAGAAGCTATTCTTTTAAGGCGTTCTGTGAGGAGGTTTTCAAGCAAAAAACTTTCTTTAGATCAAATATCACAAATATTATGGTCTGCACAAGGGATAACGAGAAAAAATTTCTTCAGAACAGTTCCTTCAGCCGGTGCTCTATATCCTATCGAGATCTATGCAGTGCTTGAGAGCGGAGTTTATCTATACATGCCAAAGCAACATGCAATGAGATTAATAAGAGAAGGAGATCGAAGAAGAGAACTTGCTGTAGCAAGCCTCTCACAGAATTTTATAGCTGAAGCTCCCTTAGTAATTGTCATAGCAGCTGTCTTTGAAAGAACAATGAGCAGATATGGAAGAAGGGGGATAAGATACGTATACATGGAGGCTGGACATGTAAGCCAAAATATATATCTACAGTGCGTATCCTTGGGCTTAGCTACAGTAGCAGTAGGAGCTTTCTATGACGATGAAGTTAAAGAAGTTCTCAGCATGCAAGAAGATCACGAACCACTATATATAATGCCTATAGGCTACGAGCTTTAAGAAACTTCACCAACGTATACCGTTACAACACCAAGGGTCAACTCATAAGCCTTAATATTCCTTAATCCAGAATCTTCCATAATTTTTATCACATCATCCCTCTCGATGAAATTTTCTATGGAATTTGGCAGATACTCGTAAGCTTCCTTATTTTTTGAGATTAACCCTCCTATTATGGGAATAAATCTCGAATAAACTTTAAAATAAAATTCTCTAATTATTCTATTCCTTGGTTTTGAAAATTCAAGTATTATAACCTTTTTTCTTGAAACTCTGACCATTTCCATTATAGAATCCTCTATACTGCTAACATTTCTCAACGCAAATGCCATGGTTGTGCAGTCAAAGCTTTTATCTTTAAAAGGTAATTTTTCTGCAACACCGAGAACGTATGTAACAGTTTTATTCCTTTTTCTTGATTTTTCTTTTGCAATTTTCAGCATCTTTTCACTTATATCCACGCCCACAACTCTGTTGCAATATTCAAGGCACTCAAACGCAAGCTCTCCGGTGCCAGTAGCGATATCTAAGCACTCACCAATACAGAGCTTTGCCACAAATTTTCGCCAACTTTTGTCTCTATTTAAACTTAATATTGTATTTAGAAGATCATACTTCTCTGCAATCGATGAAAACATTTTGTTTATTCTTTTAGCCTTCTCCACGTTCATAGCTCCTTGAGATATTTCCTTATCTCACCGATTTCTCTAACTTTATTAACTAATACATGGAAATCATCTCTTTCTCCATATTTTTTCCTATAAAATTCTATTAGCTTTTTATATTTCACAGGATCACTAACAAAGGTGCAATCTATTACATGAAGCAAGATATATCTATTTGTCTCTGTCCTTAGCTCATTATCTTTATCTGTTGTAACAAAAATAAGCTTAACATCCTTTATGTCAGGATTCCTTTCTAACTCTCTTTTCCAAAAAGCTGTTTCTGTTAGCCTTTCTCTTAAGCTCGTTTTGCATGATATTATTGCCTTCACTCTATCTCTTTCAACAAGGATTATATCAGCATCTGGATAGATATCACACCAGTTTTTAATAGCTATTCTGTTTCCATACATGCTTAGTGCATCATCTCCCATCAAGACTGTATATTTTTCAGGTTTTAAGCTATTTAAAACTTTATAAACAGCGTATTCGTAAAGAGAACCTTTGCATGTTTTCCAAGCTTGATCTCTGCCTCTACCACTTTCATAGTAATATTTTAGCATCTTTCTTAATTTTTTTTCAGCTATTTCATCGAATTTTCTTAAAACATCTAAAAAATCTCCATTATATTCATTTTCAACGATTTCATCATATTTCTTTCTCAAATTTTCTATTATTTCTTTCTTGCATTTGAAACCTCTTCTCATACCAATCTCCTCTGCAAGATCATACCCTCTTTAATCAATCTATTTTTTGCAATTTCGCAATATTTTCTTTCTATTTCAACACCTATTCCTTTTCTCCTATACAGTGCACATGCTACTAAGGTTGTTCCACTGCCCAAAAAAGGGTCTAATACTGTGTCTCCAACATAGCTAAAAAGTTTTATGCATCTCTTTGGAAGCTCTAAAGGAAATGGTGCTGGATGCTTTACTCTTTTCCTGCTTTCTCCCGGAAAAGTCCAGACACCGTTTGTCCACTCTATAAACTCTTCCCTTGTTATATCTGATATTCCCTCCTTCATTTTTTTCCATCTCTTTTTATAGAATACAGCAATCATCTCTACGGGTGCAATTACATAGGGTGCTCTTGCACTCAACCAAGAGCCCCATGCTGTTCTCCTTGATATATTCTGCTCGTTCCACACAATTGTTGACATGTATTGCCAGCCTACTCTTTTTGCAACTGCTACAATGTCTGCATAAACACTCTGCTGCCCACCTTTGCTTTTATCTAATGGGATATTAAGGCAAAGTCTTCCATCATCCTTAGCAAGCTTATATACCTTTTTTAGCCATTTCTCTGTAAATTGTAGATATGCATCATAGGGAATGTCATCTTTATAGCTTTCATAGTGAATGTCAACGTTGTATGGTGGAGAAGTAACAATCAAATCTATAGAGTTTTCTTTGATACACTCTGTAGTAAGGAAATCGTCGTTGTATATAACAATGTCTCCAGCTTTGAAAAATATTTTATCCCTGCACTGCAACTTGACCACTCTCCTCTTTTTTCTTTCCTCTAACTATTTTAACAACTTCTTTTAAACTATTTATTATTTTTGGTTTCTCATTTTTTGGAAAACTTTTTAAAAACTTTCCATTTATTATAAAAGTGTCAATTCCAGCCCTTTTCCCGGCTAAGTAATCGAAGTAGTGATCACCAACATATATAACGTCTTTTTTATCTACACCGAGAAGCTTAACCGCAAGCTCAAGCTGATCTTTCTCCGGCTTAACTTTGGCAAATTCTCTGCTCACAATGCAGTCAAATTTTAGATCAAATTTTTCTACTACAATTATACATGATTTATAATTGTTTCTTGTAACGAGTCCTATTTTTATTCCCATTTTTCTTAAACTTTTAATAACATCTTTAGCTTCTTTTTTAAGCTTTGAATTAATTGCAGAAGATATCTCGTGTTTTTCTAAAATTTCAAGAGCTATTTTCTTTTTATTTTCATCGAGAGCCTCAATAATATCTAAAATTGTTCTTTTTCTGTCTATCTCTATCCCGAGCTTTTCCGCTATCTCGCCTTTTATTCTATCTATGTCTATGTTGAACTCTGTGAGCGTTCCATCTAAGTCAAAGATAACGGCTTTCAACTACATCTCCTCAAGAGGCTCTATACCCAATAGATTAAGTGCATTTGCTAAAACTATTTTTGTAGAATACAATAAATTAGCTCTAAACTGCTCCTTTTCAGATCCAACAACCCTATCAAACATGTAGAATCTGTGAAACGCATCCGCAAGATTTATCAGATAGTTCGCTATTAGAGAAGGCTTTTTCTCCTCTGCAGCTTTATTAACTATTTTTGGGAATTTTGAAACCAACTTTATAAGTCTTTTTTCATATTCATCCATACTTTCTACACTAAAATCGTTGCTTAACTCTATTTTTTCAAGTATTCTGCATATTCTCGCATGAGCATACTGAACAAAAGGCAAGCCATGCTTTTCAAAGTCAAGAGCTTCGCTGAATTTGAATACCATGTGCTTCTCTGGGGCTACTCTTGCTATGTAAAATCTAATAGCACCTATTCCAAGCTTTTCTGCAACGGATTTTTTAAATTTTTCATCTTTATCTTTCCTTCTTTTATCAACCTCCTCGTATGCACGTTTAATGCTTTCATCAATTAATTCATCAAGGGAAATAAATCTCCCTTTCCTCGTTGACATCTTCATTCCTTCTATCGTTAGAAATTCGTAGATTATTATATCCGGCACTTTTTCGTTCAGAATCCTTAATGCTGCCTTCAGCTGCTCTGCCACAAGCTTGTGATCAGCCCCAAAAATGTCTATAACAACGTCTGCATTCCTCGATTTCCATACGTGATATGCGATATCCCTCGTTGTATATAGAAAGGTTCCATCACTTCTCGTTAAGATTAATTTTTTTTCTATTCCGAATTCTTTTAAATTAAGCTGCATTACTTCATTATGCTCAAAATATTTTGTTTTTTTAAGCCTCTCAACAACTTCATAGACAAGACCGTTTCTTACAAATTCGCTTTCAAAAACAAATTTATCGTGAAATATATTAATCTTTTTTAATGTTTCTTTAATACCTTTTAAACAGTAATCTGCAATTGTGTGGAATTCTTTGACAACATCTTTCTTCCCTTCTTCATATTCCTTCATAAGCTTCGCTATTTCTTTTTCGTATTCTGGATTTTCTTCTAAAAACTTATTAGCCTTTACATAAGCTTCTGCAACTGCAAAGTCGTTTTTCTTATCTTTGTTTATTCCAAATTTTTTTGCACCAAAAACGGCTACTGCAAGTTGTCTTCCCATATCGTTTACATAATACTGAGTTTCTACATCATAACCACTAAACTTCAGTATCCTCGCTAAGCTGTCGCCAATAATAGCGTTTCTTCCATGTCCTATATGTAGGGGACCATCTGGATTCGCTGAGGTATGCTCGAGTATTACCTTGATGTTCTTTTTTTCTTGAGATCCGTATCTTCCTTTAAGCTTTTTTACAGTCTTTATAACATCTTCAGCAAATTTTTCACTAAAATAGAAGTTTATATAACCATTTACCGCTTTTACTTCCTTAATATAATTTTCCGGTTTAATTTTTTTTGCCAATTCTTCAGCAATTATTTTTGGGTTTTTTCTCAACCTCCTTGCAAGCTCAAAGCAGAGTGTTGTTGAAAGATCACCAAATTCTTCACTCGGCTCGCTTAGTGGAATATCAACATCTAAGCCTATCGCATTCTGAAGCCTCTTTTTTACTTCTTCTTCAAATTTTTCAAACATGTAATGCCTTGGAAATATTAACGTAGTTAATTTAAGCTAAGCTCTCCGTAGCTGTGCTCATAATTAGTTTTCCATGCTTAACACCCTTTATGCTTATTATCTTGTCCGCTATCTTTTTTACATCCATTATTTTTCCCCTTATTATTATAACTTCCATGCAGTTCTCTTTGTCCAAATGTATGTGAAGCGTGGATACTATGTTTTTTTCATTTTCATGCTGAGCCTCAATTATCTTTTCAAGAACGTGGCTCTTGTGGTGCTCGTAAACTATTGAAAGAACTCCTATTCCTTCTTTTTCACTTTTTTTAAGCTCTTCTTTTACTATTAAATCTCTTATTAAGTCTCTTATAGCCTCTGATCTATTTGTATATCCTTTTTCTTTAATGATTTCATCAAATTTTTCTAAGAGTTTTGGGGGTATGCTGATTCCAAATCGAACTACGTTCATACTCACAGAATTCCGCTTGCTAAATCGAGTAGAACTTCTTTAGGGTTTTTTGCCTTAACAACGCCGCTTGCTAACAGCACACCTTCAGTTCCAAGCTCTATAGCTTTTTTTACATCTTCTCCCTTAGATATTCCAGCTCCACAGAGAACAATAACTTTATCGCTTATTTTCTTTACGGCTTCAACGCTTTTCTCAACGATCTCTGGTTTTGCCTTGCTTACTGGTATTCCGCTTCCTATTAGCTCCGGAGGTTCTACAGCTATTGCTGTAGGTTCTAAAGCGGCAACGCTTGAGGTAACACTTACGTTGTTCGTGCATACAACTGTTTCGAGATCCATCTCTTTAGCTTTTGAAACTATGAAGTCAATGTCTTTTATAAGCATTGGCTTTTCTGAATGGTTAACGAGCGTTCCTAAGGCTCCGGCTTCTTTTATAGATAGAAGCGATACATGACCTGTGTAGCTGCCAGGGTTGATTGCATCTACATGCTGTGCAAAACAGGGTATATTTACGCTTTTTGCAATGTAGGCAAGATTAACTTGCTGGGGTGCATATATTATATTTACACCCGTCTCTTCGGCTACCTCTTTACATATGTTAGCAAGCTTGAGATCACCACTGAGGGTGCTCTCTTTGTATGCTTTTGAGTTTACAATTATTACCGGTGTTTTCATGCTCTCACCTACTTTACGGGTTCAAACCTATCCTTCAGCTTTTCAAGAACCTCAGGCAGGGTTGTGTATTCCATCTCCTCTCTCGGCAGTCTGTGAGGTTCAAACGGACCGTGTCTTCTCATATACTCAGTTACTTCGAGAGCTTTCATTCTCGTGTATTCAAACGCAACATCTGCAAAGAGATCTACCGGTCCAATGAGCTTTGCATTGCTTACTTGGAATCCGAGAGCAACACACCTTGGTGGACCATCAAAACGCGTGCATCTCGCATCCTTAAGGCTAACTGGCAGTATCGGTCCATTATGCGAACCTCTCATCCATCCGCTTACCAAGTGAGGGAATGAAAATGCTTCTAAGACCTCACCAACCGCTGGTAAGCCGCTTTGCGCTCTTACTAAGGCAACTGGATCATCTTTACCGACGTATTTCCCAGCCACTTGGTAGAGCTTCTCCGTGCTTACTACAGCTACTGGCTCGTCCTTTGGTAAGGTTTTGTGATCCTCCTTTGGATACACCCTTTTTATAACGTATGTGGACTTTGAACCTATCAGTGCCAATATGTCATACATTTCCTCTGGAGAACGCATTAATACTCTTTTATGCTCCATTATATCCCATATCTCGAAGATAAAGCCTGAATGAAAGCTTGGATCTATTATTAAACCTGCTGTATTAAACGGATCTGCAAATATCTTAAATATTGGAAGATTAAAAGCTCCTGGCTCTGTTTTGTCCATAGCAAATGCTATCAGAGGCTCAGCCTTTCTCTCTGTAAACTCCATCTCCGCTACACCCGGACCCATGCCCTTTACATTGCCGGAAAATGCATCGCTTAGCAAATCTTGACCAGCACCATATAGCTTCATCTCCTTTGCTTTCTTCGTGGCTTCTTTAAATGTATTAAATGCGAGCTCATGAATTTCTGGATTGTCCTCTCCCTTCCTATGCGTCATTAAGAGCTGAAGATCATCTCCAACGTTAAAAACCCTAAAATCCTCAATAAGCCCCGTCTCCTTAGCCTCTTTTAGCTTTTCCTCTGCTATATCCAAGAGCTCTTTTGCAACTAAGCTGTGTCCAGCAACACTACCTATATCCGCCTTTATTAAACTTACTGTGGTCTTCATTTCTACTACCTCCTATAACCGCATTTTTTATTCTACCTTTTATTTTTTATGTTTCGCTACTATTTTCTTAAATCGTCTTATTTAATTTTTTTATTTTTTCTTAAAGTAAACTTTAACCCCTGCAGCGTTTCTCCAGTAGCTTCCAAATTCCGAGCACTTCTCAATTTCAAAATCCCAAAATGTAGGTCCCTCTTTACACACTCTGTAGCCGCAACCATCTAATACGCATGCCCCACATATCCCTATGCCGCACTTAAAGTATCTGTGCAGGGAAACTTGGGAAGGTATTTTTTTAGCTCTTGCAAGCTCAAGGGCTTTTACCATCATTATTTCTGGTCCGCATATATAGCAGGCGTCAAAAGTTTCTTTTTCAAGCAGCATCCTCATAGCATCTGTTGTAAATCCCTTGATTCCAGCAGTTCCATCGTCTGTCGTTATATATACCTTTGCCCCCACTTTCTCAAATCTATTTACAAAAAGAAGTTCGCTCTTTGTAACTGCCCCTATTATTGCGGTAACCTCTTTACCCTCTTCCACAGCCTTCTCAGCCAAAGGGGCTAACGGAGCAACACCTATACCACCACCAACGATTAAAATCTTTTTATCTTCATCTCTAAGTTTGAACCCTCTGCCTAATGGTGCTCTTATCCCCACTATGTCTCCAACTTTTGCTTCATGGAGTTTTTTCGTGAAATCTCCAAGCTTTAGGACAGTAATTCCCGCATAACCGTCTATGTAGGAGAGTGCCATTGGTTTTTCATCAACATCTGGAAGCCACACCATTGCAAATTGCCCAGGCTGTGCCTTTATCTTCATATCTAAAATAAATGTTTTTATTCTTCTTGTTTCTTTTATAATTTCCCTTATTTTTGTAACATGAAGTTTTGCTATCATCTTTAACACCTAAAGAGCTAAACCTATAATTTCATCTAAGCTGCTATATCCCTGACTCTTTAAATAGCTCTCTATCTCTCTGCATACCTTCTTAAAAACCCTTATTCCCCTATATAGAACTGCGGTTCCTATCTGCACGGCTTTTGCTCCAGCCAAGAAGTATTCAACTGCATCTTCACCAGTAAACACGCCTCCGCACCCTATTATATCTATATCAACTTCCTTGGCTATTTCATATACGCATCTAACCGCTATCGGCTTTAAACATTTACCGCTTAGTCCACCGGTTTTATTTGCTAAAACGGGCTTCTTCGCATATATGTCTATCTTCATAGCTCCCACTGGACCTATAGCTACTATTGCATCTGCCTTAGCCTCTTCACAAGCCTTAGCAATGCTGACAATATCCGTTACGTTTGCGGTTAGTTTTGCAAAAACTGGTATTTTAACTTTAGATTTTACAGCTCTAACAACTTCGTAGGTTAAATGCTCGCTTTGACCGTAGAATGATCCTGTTTTTCCAGCGTTTGGATAAGCTAAGTTCAGCTCTATAGCACTTGCTCCAAACTCTTCCATTGCTTTTGCAACCTCTACGTATTCCTCTATCCCATAGCCGTATACACTTGCAACAACTGGAACGTTTGTATCCTTCAGCTGTTCTATCTCTTCTCTATAGTTGAGGTAACCCTGATTCGGCAAGCCAAACGCACTTATCAAGCTGTCGTCCATGGTATATATAGTTGGATTTTTGTGTCCTTCTCTTGGAGCAATGCTTATAGACTGCGTAACTATTGCGCCGGCTCCACCTTTCACAGCTACAGCTTTTAATCCAGAACCGCTAACTCCCATTATACCGCTCGCAAGCATCGTTGGATTGCTCAGCTCCAAGCCAGCTACTTTTATATTGAGCAATAAGCATCACCCAAACATTAGTAGGATTACATCAACCATTCTGTTGCTGAATCCCCATTCGTTGTCATACCAAGCAAGCACCTTAACGAGGTTTCCGTCTATAACGTTCGTTAATAGAGAATCAACAATTGCACTTGCAGGATTTCCTATTATATCCGTGCTTACAATCGGCTCTTCGCTGAAATCTATTATTCCTTTCATGTAGCTTTCGCTGGCTTCCTTTAAGAGGGAGTTGACCTCTTCAATGCTCGTCTTCTTTTCAACCTCAACAACGATGTCGTTTATAGAGCCGTTTGGAACTGGAACCCTCAACGCCATACCGTCCATCTTTCCAGCAAGCTCTGGTATAACCTCACCTATAGCCTTAGCAGCTCCAGTGGTTGTTGGTATAATGTTTACAGCAGCAGCTCTTGCACGCCTCGCATCTTTATGAGGCGCATCTAAAAGCCTTTGACTTGCAGTATATGCATGGCATGTTGTCATAAATCCTCTTTTAACCTTTAGATTATCGTTTAAAACCTTTAAAATTGGTGCAAGACAATTTGTAGTGCATGATGCATTTGAAACAATATTGTGTTTCCCTTTATCGTATTTATCGTGATTTACCCCCATAACAATTGTTATATCTGGATTTTTTGCTGGAGCTGAGATTAATACTTTTTTTGCACCAGCTTTTATATGCTTGCTTGCGAGTTCCCTCTTTCTAAAGAGCCCTGTAGATTCAACAACAACATCTATCTCAAGCTCCTTCCAAGGAAGATTTTCTGGATCTTTTTCATTTAAAACCTTAATTTCTTTTCCATTAATAATAATAACATCATCCTCAGCTTTAACATCACCATTAAACTTTCCATGGACGGAATCATATTTAAATAGATGAGCGAGCATCTTTGCATCTGCAAGATCATTTACAGCAACAATTTCACATTTTTTCATAAATTCTTCATTTTTTAATCCAGCCTTTAGAACGTTTCTTCCTATTCTTCCAAAACCATTTATTGCTACCCTTATCACATTATGCACCTCCTCCACTATTTGCCACTTGTTTTAAATTTTTAGATTTTTAAATTTTTCCAATATCAATATAAGAATTAAAAACCTTTTTACCTATTCAACAGTTTAGATATATAAGTTTTTTGGTTTCTGTTCACCATTCTTTTTACTTTTTTTACATCGTTAAGCACCCTGCATTCTTTTATGAAACTCCTTATAGATGAAAAAGGAAGAAAGTATCTCGTTGATAGAGAAGTTTTTCATACAAATTTAGGTGTTGTTAACCTTAAAAACGCAAAACATGGAGATATTGTGGAATCTCACTTAGGATATAAGTTTTATGTCTTAAATCCGAGAGTTGTTGATATATGTGAAAAAATGCCGAGAAGAACGAGCATTATTTTAAAAAAAGATCTTGGAGCAGTTATCACATATACAGGACTTGGGAGTGGGGATTTTGTTTTAGATGCGGGCACTGGTTCTGGGAGCGTTGCTATAACGTTTGCAAATATCGTTAAACCTCATGGCAGAGTTTATACATACGAAAAAAGAGAAAATTTTTATGAACTTGCAAAAAGAAATATAGAAATGTCAGGATTGAGCGAATACGTTGAAATGAAGCTGAAGAATATATATGAAGGTATAGATGAGAGAGATCTTGATGTGATCTTCTTCGATCTTCCTGAACCTTGGCTTGCTATACCGCATGCGTATGAAGCCCTAAAAAAGGGTGGATTTATAGTTGTGTATAATCCCTATATAGAGCAGGTAAAAAAGAGTGTTGAAGCCCTAAAAAAAGCCGATTTTAAACTTATAAAAACAGTAGAAATTTTGGAAAGAGAAATAGAGGTTAAAGATATTGGAACGAGACCAGCTACGCGAATGATATCCCATACAGCCTACCTTACTTTTGCGAGAAAGCTTTAAGGAGCATTGAATAAGAGATAAATGCTAAAGCTTCTAAAGTGGCTACATAGTAGATTATAAGAATTATTGTTTTATCGTAGAAAAAGCCTATAAGAGTGTTACCAATAAACCATGCAATTCCGTAGACAGCGTTGAATGTTCCGTAAGCTCTTCCTCTATACTCCATTGGTGATAGATCTGCTACAGCTGCACGAAGAATAGTTTCCTGAAGTCCTAAAACTGTGCCAAGCATAAATATGCCAGTAATAACAAGATATAAGTTTGAACTAAGGGCAAAAAGTGGTATTAAAGCAGTTAAAATCGGAACTGATACTAAAGTTTTAAAGCCTATTCTATCATATATCTTTCCAAAAACAACGGCAACTGCAGCATCTATTAGCATTGCACCAGCAAACATTATGGGTATTGATTCATCGGAAACTATGTTGTTTGTTTTGAGATGATATGCTATTATTGGAAAGCTTGTAAACCCAGCAACACTTAGGAAAACAAATATCATGTAGTATTTTACAATTTTTGAGCTGTTTTTGTTTGTTCCTTTTTTATTCATTTTATCTTCATTCTTTTCATCTACAGAAACCTCCATTAAATGTGGTTTAGGAAAATTTTTTCTTGCATATAGAAGTATAATTAGGGATACAAGAGCTGGAAACGCCAAAACTGCAAAGGCTTCTTTGTATCCTTTAAAATATAGAAGTGCAGAGACTATTAGAGGACCGCTCACAGCACCAATCTGATCAAGAGCTTCATGCAAACCAAAGCTGTATCCTCTTCCAACCCTCTTAGAGGCGTATGAAATCATGGCATCTCTTGCTGGAGTTCTTATCGCCTTGCCTATTCTTTCCGCAAATATGAACAGCATTGCAATCTCCCAAAACTTTGCAAGAGCAAGCAATGGGACTGCAAAGAGATTTACAGCATATCCTATTATTGTTAGTGTCCAGAATTTTCTCGTCTTGTCTGCAATGTAGCCAGAAACGTATCTTAATGCATAGCCCAGAAGCTCTCCAAAACCGAATATAAAGCCAACCGCAGTGGCACTTGCACCGAGTATGGCAAGGTATGGAGATGTAATGCTTCTACCACCTTCGTATGTCATATCAGCAAAAAGGCTTACAAAGCCCATTAAAACAATAAATTTTATAGCTGAATCTCTGGGGTTCATCGCTATTTAAATATGCTGGCTAATATTTATACATGTTGATAGTTCATGATTGTGTCAATACCATTACCATATTTTTGACTAAGGTTAATATAGCATGAAAGAGGCTAAAGGTTTGAGGTGTAAATTATGGCGTGGCTGAGTGAGGAGGATAAAAATGAAATAAAAAAAATGTTTGAAAGGCTTGAGAACAAGGTTAAAGTCATAAACTTTACTCAGAAGCATGAATGCCAGTATTGTAGAGAAACAAGGGAAATTCTTGAGGAACTATCTCAGCTCAGCGACAAAATTGAGCTTGAGGTTTATGAGTTCTTAGAAAACGAAGACCTTGCTAAGAAGTATAATGTGGACAAAATACCGGCGATAGTTCTGTTAAGGAAAGAAAACGGTGAATACAGGGACTATGGTGTAAGGTTCTTCGGTATTCCAAGCGGATACGAATTTGCATCACTTCTTGAGGGAATTATAGATGTTTCGAGAGGAAAAACTGATTTGCACGACGATGTAGTAGAAATTATAAAAAAAGTAGACAAACCGGTAAATATTATGGTCTTTGTTACGCCAACTTGTCCCTACTGCCCGCTTGCAGTAAGAACGGCACATAAGTTTGCAATAGAGAATGAGAACATCACCGCAAGCATGATAGAGGCTACAGAGTTTCCAGAGCTCAGCAACAGATATAGTGTCTTTGCGGTTCCAAAGGTTGTTATAAACGATAAGGTATCCTTCGAGGGGGCTATACCAGAAGAAGCCTTTGCAAAGAAAGTCATAGAGGCTATAAAGTGAACTACCCCTTCATAGGGGCTTCGTGGGGAGTTTGCCCTTGTAAGGGCCTTATCCCCACGGGGCGGTTCACTCGCCCCCTACTCCTACCCATCCCGTAGAGGGGGATGGCGGAGCTACTTTTAAACTTGTGGAATATCCTAAGCCTTATAGGCTTACCTAAGCCACTTATCTTATCGAAGATGCCGAGCTTTTTCAAGAGGTTTCTACAAGCGTTAACATCGGCATTTATCAATCCTAAGACGGATTTAAACAAGCCTCTTTTAACTCTAAGCTCTGGGGTGTAGTTTTCTTCAGCAACAGCCTTATTAAGCAGGCTGTCCACCCCAGAGCTGAACTCCTCGTCTATTGTGTCTACGAAGATACCAAGCTCTTCTGCTTTGTATTTAAGATACTCGAAAGCTTTTCCATGTGGCAATAGGTGCCACATCTGATCTGCTATTGAATTTATGTTTGATTCTCTGTTTTTATTCTGAAATCCGTCTCCAACTCTTATCTCCTTGACGTTGTGCCTTAAAGCAAGCTCTAAAACGAGGTTAGAGACTGCATGAGCGAAGTT
>JALTZZ010000047.1:0-584 GCA_027051165.1 archaeon
ATATTTTTCCTATTTCTCTGAAATTTTTGCACATACCAAATAAAATATCAATAGGGTATGGAAGATATTGGAGCGAGATATTTGATGCAGGCTCCGCAAATTGCAAATGGCGCCGGGGACAGAGGTCTCCCCTTCTCCCTCTACCTTCATCCCTCTCTTTCATAGACTGCGTTTCGCTTTGTGAAGCAGCCGCTTTAAAAATGAAGAGGAAGTCTTTGCTTTTACTCGGCAGCTCGCGAAAGCAAGCTGCAATTTGAAAGAAAGAGGGAGAGGGATCAGAAGGGTAGAAATGAGGGGGGAGGGAAACTTCCCTCCCCCGCGTTCTCGCAGAGAGTCTCGGCGGGCCCACCAAAACATTAATAAACTATTATAAACTAACCTTATATCATGAAAGAAACAAAAATAATAGTTTATAAAAAACCCAAGCTCAAAAATCCTGTTCTTTTGGTAGGTTTACCGGGAATAGGGAATGTCGGAAGACTTGCAATAGGATATCTTGTTTCACATTTAAAAGCAAAAAAGTTTGCTGAACTTTACTCTCCTTACTTTTTCAATTTCGTTGTAATCCACGAAGACAAAATTCA
>JALTZZ010000047.1:594-4562 GCA_027051165.1 archaeon
ATCTTATACCTGTAAAACCTCTTATACTTAATTTTTATGTTTGACTCCTTTTTCATAGCTTTATGCAAACACAGTTTGGATGTTCAATAGCGAACAGAAAATTATAAATATTTGAAATGGCTAAAAGATGTTCTCTCATGTTCTTCATGAAAGGTGACCTTGAATTGACAGTTTATGAAGAGGACGAAGAGATAAAGAAGGATATCCTTAAGTAAAACCTTATTAAAAAATATGAACAAAATTAATCTTGAGGAGGGAGTATGAAAGCCTTAGTATTAAGCGGAGGTAAGGGGACGAGGTTGAGGCCTTTAACTTTTACGATTGCTAAGCAACTTATACCTGTGGCAAATAGACCTATATTAGGCTATGTTTTGGATCAAGTAGCGAGGATAACAAGAGATGTCGGGATTATAATAGCACCAGAAACTGGGGAATACGTTAAGGAATATGTAATGAGTGGAGAAGAGTGGGGTATAAACGTTACATATATACCACAAGAGCCTTTGGGCTTAGCACATGCTGTAAAGACTGCTAAAGAATTCTTAGGAGATGATAGCTTCATAATGTACCTTGGAGACAATCTGCTTGGTGACAGCATAGAAAAGTATGCAAAGAAGTTTAAGGAGGAAAACTTAGATGCGCTAATTCTCTTAAAGGAGGTTGAAGATCCACGTGCATTTGGCGTAGTTGTCTTAGATGAGAAGGGAAACGTTGTTAAGCTTATAGAGAAGCCAAAGGAACCGCCGAGCAACTTAGCCTTAGTTGGTGTTTACTTCTTCAACAAGAATATACACAAGGCTATAGAAAGGATAAAGCCCTCTTGGCGAGGAGAGCTTGAGATTACAGATGCCATTCAGGAGCTAATAAATATGGGCTACAAGGTTAAAGCAGAGATCCTTGAATCTTGGTGGCTCGACACGGGTAAAAAAGATGATATTCTAACTGCAAACGCTATAATCTTAGATGAATTTATAAGGAGAGATGTAAAGGGAGAAATAGAAGACTCAATATTAGAGGGTAGGGTAAAGATAGAAGAGGGAGCTAAAATAGTTAACAGCAAAGTTAGAGGCCCATGCATAATAGGCAAAAACTGCATAATAGAGAACTCCTTTATAGGCCCATATACGAGCATAGGCAACGGTTCGATAATAAGGAACTCAAGCATAGAGTACTGCGTAATAATGGAGAACTCCCTTGTAGAGGATGTAAACAGGTTGGAGGAGAGCTTGATAGGGAGAAATGCAAAGGTTGTTATGAAGCACAGTAAAAATACTCTAAAGCTCAATATTGGTGATTACTCTATAATAGAAATTTAGGATCAGGTTGTGAAACTCATGAAAGTTCTCGTTACAGGTGGCTTAGGGTTTATAGGAAGCAACTTCATAAGATATCTCCTTGAAAGGTATTCAGATGTGAAAGTGATAAACGTTGATGCACTAAAGCATGGAGCCAATCCTGATAATCTCAAAGATATAGAGAAAGGCGAAAGATACAATTTTGTTAAGGGTAATATATCCGATTACAAGCTTATCTCGAAGCTTGTTAAAGGCGTTGATATAGTGGTAAATTTTGCTGCAGAAAGCCACGTTGACAGAAGCATATCAAATCCCTACTCCTTTCTTCAGAGCAATACCATAGGTGTGTTCGTTCTGCTTGAAGCTATTAGAAAAAATAACCCTAAGTGCAGATTAGTCCATATCTCGACAGATGAAGTTTATGGCGATATTTTGCACGGTTCCTTCAAAGAGGAAGATAGGCTCAAACCTTCATCTCCCTATTCAGCAAGCAAAGCTGCGGCAGACATGTTCGTTTTAGCGTATGTAAGAACGTACAACATAAACGCAACAATCACAAGGTGCACAAACAACTATGGTCCATATCAGTTTCCAGAGAAGCTCATACCAAAAACAATAATCAGAGCGTCAATGAACATGAAAATTCCCATATACGGGACTGGAAAAAATGTAAGGGACTGGATATATGTTTTAGATCACTGTGAAGCCGTTGATATTGTAATGAAAGAAGGAGAGAAGGGAGAGATATATAACATCTCTGCTGGAGAGGAGAGAACGAACCTTGAGCTTGTTGAAGAAATCCTCAGTATTATGAATAAGGACAGAGACCTAATAGAGTTTGTTGAGGATAGACCGGGGCATGATCTGAGGTATAGCCTCGACTCTTCAAAAATTAGAGAAGAGCTTGGATGGAAGCCGAGACATAAACTAAAGGAGGGATTAAAGAAAACTGTGGAATGGTATCTTAAGAATGAATGGTGGTGGAAGCCTTTAGCGGATGAAAGAACTCTGCACCCAACACCTTGGAAACTTAAATGGTAGGTGATGATATTGAAAATTTTTATTACTGGCGGTAGCGGTCTTCTTGGAAGCAAGCTTGCGGAGATAGCTTTAGAAAGGGGTTACGATGTTTACTCCGGATACAACTCCCATTCTCCAGATTTTGGGAAACCTGTAAAGATAGATCTTTATAACCCAGAATCTGTTTTAAAAGCGATAAAAGAGATAAAACCAGAGGCTATAGTTCACACAGCGGCACTTACTGATGTTGATAAATGTGAGATAAACAAAAGGCTGGCATATAAAATAAATGCCGATGGAACGATGTTCATAGCTAAAATTTCGAGGATGCTTGAGTCATTTCTGGTTTATGTTTCTACCGACTACGTTTTTGATGGAAGTAGAGGGATGTATAGGGAGGAAGATGCTACCAATCCTATAAACTACTACGGATATACAAAGCTCCTTGGTGAAAAATACACAAACGACTTCTGCATTGTAAGACCCTGCGTAATTTACGGTGCAAGACCAGCAAGTGGTAAGGTTAACTTTGCTCTATGGCTGATAAATAAGCTTGAAAATGGAGAAAAAGTTAAAATAATTACTGATCAATACATAACACCAACTTTAAACACAAACTTAGCAAAGATGATCTTAGAATTATTAGAGAGAGAAATTAAAGGTGTTTTTCATTTGGCAGGTGCCACAAGAGTTTCAAGGTTTGAATTCGCCAAAGAGATTGCAAGAGTTTTTGGACTGGATGAAAGTTTAATTGTTCCATCGAGTATGGCTGAGATAAAATGGATTGCTAAGAGACCGAGGGATTCTTCTCTTGACACCTCCAAGGCTTCAAAATATTTAAAAGAGAAGCCCTACGATCTAAAAAAAGCTTTGAACGTATTAAAGAAGGAGGTTGAGTAAATGCTTCCAGGTATTGTTGTTAAACCCTTAAAGAGATTTGCTGATGAAAGAGGATTTTTTACAGAAATCATGCGTAAGGATTGGGATATTTTTCAGGATGAAATCGTTCAAGCAAACCTTTCAATTACATATCCAGGTATAGTTAGAGCTTGGCACAAGCATGAAAGAGGCCAGGTAGATTACTTCGTCTGCATTAAAGGGGCTATTAAAATATGTGCCTACGATGATAAAACTCAGGAGCTTGCGGAGATAATTTCTACCGGTGAAAATATTCAGGTTGTAAGAATTCCCGGCCACTATTGGCACGGATTTAGAGTTGTTGGAAATGAGCCGGCAATACTGGTTTACTTTGTTAGCAGACTCTATGATTATAATAATCCAGATGAAATAAGGAGACCATGGAACGATCCAACAATAGTTCCAAAAATAATAAACGGAAGAAAAGACGATCCAAGGTGTAATAAACCATGGGACTGGTTCTATCCACCACATAAGTAATCTTTCAATCCTATTTCCCTTTGATTTGCTCATTTTTTCTCCTTCAATATTTATCATTCCGTTTACTCCAATAATCTTTGGAATTTTGTCCTCGAAAAGGGCTACGTGATGAAATATATAGAAGGTTAGGTGATTTTGAATAAGCTCCTTTGCAGAAACCCTTAAATCAACTGGATACCAGTATTCAAACTCCTTCATCATTTCCTCAAGATATAACCTCCTTGCGAAATGAGGTTGTGCAGAGAGGATAATTTC
>JALTZZ010000048.1 GCA_027051165.1 archaeon
ATTAAGGAAGATTTAAGATGTTTCCCTATATTTTAAGATCATTTTTCTTTTTCGTGAAATGAAAATATATATTTAAACGTCCTTTTATCGGAAAAGATTATATTAGCTTTAACTGCTAAATTAGTGAAAAAATTTTGTTGACTATGTGGGATATTGTGTAAGGGGGTTAGAGTTTAAAAATTCAACCCATTACTGCAGCATGTTCAATTATCAACTCAGAAAGTTCCTTAATAATAGAATAGTTCCTGAATCCTCTTTTCATGAGAACTCTTTTAACTTCTGCTTTTATCCTTGATTTCATATACTGTTTTCTTTTCCATTCAGAGATTTTAACGTAACCAGACAAAATCCTTGCAATCTCTCGTGCAATCTCTTCTATCTCTCTTTTATCCTCCATGGGGAGATTGGGGTAAGACAAAAGAAGTGAATAGAATGCATACTCTTCTTCACTCATTTTTAATTGCTTCCCTTCTTCCTCAGCTTTCCTAATTTCTCTGGCAATCTCAACAAGCCGTGAAATCATTTCTGAAACTTCTATCAATTTTGTGTTGTGCTTTTCTATAAGTTCTTTCAGTTTTTCGTAGAGACTCTTATATTTCCAAGGATTGATCCTCATCTTAACTCTCAGCGTGTCATTGAGTATTTTTGCCAGTATCTCTGCTGCAAGATTCTTGTATTCAAGCTTTTGAATCTCTCTAAGGAACACCTCAGAAAGAATAGATATTTCTGGCTTGTCCTTCTTCAGCAACTCAAATATATCGATAGGCTCTTTAGCCGATATACTCTTAGATATGAGCATGCTGACTTCCCTTTCAAGATCTTTTGAAATTTCTCTTATTTTTCTCACAGAATATTTGACAATCATTTTCTTTATCATTTCAAAAAATGCTAAATCTTCTTTTATTGCTGTAGCTTCAGGATGCGGAGCTGCGAGTAGGTAAAGCTTTTTTAAAGCAATAAAATTTTTTACAAAGTTCTTTTTAGTATTTTTATCTTTAGCTACCCTTTCATAAGCTTGAGCTGTCAATCTTGCGAGTTCATCAGAGCATAATTCTTTCCAATTTTTGTAGTTTAATCCAGAAAAGTATGAAGAAACGATATCATACTTTTCTTTAAGCAATGTCAGAACTTCGTTTATATCAACTAACGTTTCTCTTATCTGCTCAACTGTATATTTTGAAAGAGACTTCCTTAAATCATCAGCTATACCTATGTAGTCAACAATTAAACCACCGGGCTTATCTTTAAAAACCCTGTTGACTCTCGCTATAGCTTGAACTAAAGAATGATTTTTCATAGGTTTCCAGAAATACATTGTATGTAAACATGGGACATCAAATCCAGTTAGCCACATATCAACTACTATGACCATCTTCAAATCAGATTCAGGATCTTTGAATTCATCAGCAAGATCCTTCAACTCCTTTTTTGTTCTTATATGCTCCCAGAAGTCTTCGGGGTCTTTTGACTTGTTACCCGACATTACCACTACTACTTTCGGAGCGTTTGGTTGTTTGATGATCCTCTTGTAAAGCTCAACTGCAACTCTTCTGCTTATCGTTACAACCATTGCTTTTCCATCCAACTCCTGAATTCTTCTGTTAAAATGCTCGACAATGTCTTTTGCCACTTTTTCAAGGTAATCTTCTGTAAGCATTATTCTTTCGAGTCTTGCAAATACTCTCTTAACTGATTCCTTTTCCTCAGGATCTAAAGCTATTCTCTCAGATATCTCCTCAAATTCAAGGTCTATGAACTCGTTTGTTAAATGAAGCTCTGAAAGTCGAGACTCGTAGTAAATTGGAACGACGATTCTATGTCTCCTTGCCTTTTCTATGGTATATACACTTATATAATCTCCAAAAACAAGAGTTGTTGAGCGATCTTCATAATCTATTGGTGTAGCTGTAAAACCAAGGAAAGAAGCATTAGGGATAGCCCTTCTCAAATTTTCTGCAAGCTGCCTATAATGGCTTCTGTGAGCTTCATCTGCTATCACTATAATGTTTTTCCTGTCGGTGAGGAATGGATATTCCTCATCTTTTGACCTCCTACCAAATTTTTGAATTGTTGCAAAAACAATTCCACCTCTCGTTTCTTTTATTGTTTTTTGGAGTTCTTCTATCGTCTCGACATGGCTTGCAATCGGTAAAGCATTCGCAAATACCCCATAGAGCTGTTCATCAAGCTCTCTTCTATCCGTTAGGAAGAGAAGGAGTGGATAATCCAGCTCTGGAATCTTAAGAACCTTTCTTGCGTAGAAAAGCATTGTAAGAGACTTTCCACTACCTTGTGTGTGCCATACCACACCAATCCTCCTTTCTTCTGGAGTTCTTCCGTAGAGAATAGCTCTTTTTGTTCTTTCAACAGCTTTCTTTACAGTGTAGAATTGGTAGTAGGTAGCTATTTTCTTCACATAACCCTTACCAGCCTTGTCGTATATCACAAAATCCTCGATAAATTCGAGAAAGCGTGTTTTTCTAAACAAGCCAAGCAGGAGAACATCAAGACTTGTTAGAGTTTTACCTTTCCATCTGTATATCGCTCCCTCCTCGAATTCCTCAACTTTAACATCGTCATCACTCTCTATACCCTCCCAGACAAAGAATCTCTCCCAATCAGATGTGGGGGAGCCGTATTTTGTTTCAAGACCATCACTGACGACGAGAACCTGAGCATACTGATAAAGCTGGGGAATGTCTAACATCTTTATTTTATGATCATTAAAAGCATCCTTAGCTGTATCTCCAGAGTTGAAGCCCTTAAACTCGAAGATTGCAAGAGGAATACCATTAATGAAAATGACAAGATCTGGACGTCTGTATCTACCACTCTCATAGTAGAACTCAACCTCAAATTGATTAGAGGCAAGAAATTCATTATTGTCGAGGTTTGAAAAATCGATTAGCCTAACGAGTCTTGTTCTTTCTTTATTTCCTTCCTTATAGCTGAGACTTACACCAGTTATAAGCATCTCGTAGAACATCTTGCCCCTTATCACAGCATCTGGATGATCTATACTTGAAACCATTTGGTAAACTCTTTCAGCCATTTCATCGTTGAGCCATGGATTTATCTTTTTTATTGCTGAAATAAATCGTTTTTTGAGAATAACATCTCTGTAGGATTCTCTTTCTCTATTATCAGGAGTAAGATTAGAGCCGTGAATGTATGAGTAGCCCAAGTTTTTAAGAACGTTTATCGCGTGATTTTCCACCATGTATTCTTCTGTTAGATTAGCGTCCACGTTCTACCCCTCTTCCAAAGCATTTTTAAGAGATACGTAAATCTGTGGCAGTTCCTTTGAATTAAGATATGATGTAAAAAATTTTATTGCCTCAAATCTGTTTGGCTTCTTAGATAGACCAAACATTCTTTCCAAATTAGGTGATTGAATGAAGACTTTATCATCTCCAAGAAATTCTTTCAATCTTGAGATTTGTTTTTGGGTGGTTTCGTTGCCAGGATCTTCATCAACCAGCACAAAAGTAGGTATTTCGAAAAATTTTAAAATTTCTGCTACTGGTTTAATGGCAGTAATACTCCCACAGTCAATTACTGAGATGTTTTCCTTATCTAAGTCCAATCCAAGTTTTTCTAATGCTAAAACACAGGCTATCTTGTCTGCGGGACCTTCAACCAAAATAACTTTATTAGCAAAGAATATTTCGTTCATTTCCTCGTTAAATTTAGAGGCGAGTTTAATTTTGTCTTGATCTGAAACACTCTTATGAATTCCAGAAAATACTTTTGTTTCTGAATCGTCCTTTCTAACTAAATAAATATGCTTAAAGTCAATAACGTTTACAAAAGACCTCTCATGAGTCGTGTAAACTACTTGAATTCCTTCGTTAGAAAGTTCCTTGAGCATTCTATAGAAATGTCTGCATCCATGTGGGTGGAGATAAAGTTCTGGTTCTTCAATTGCAATCATCAGAGGGTTCCTGACTATTTCTGCATAAGCTCTTGCAATTGCTATTGCCAAGGCACTCTGAACTCCGGCCCCCATGTTCTCTGCGTCAAATATCAGCACTTCGTTTTCGTGTAGATATGGTCTAAGATATTTTATAGTCTCAATTGGATGTTGTAGAGAAAGTCTCAAGCTTAGGTTTAATCCCACTTGAGATTTTATGTGGTCTCTGAGTATCTCTTCCACTTGCTTTATGTAGGGAAATATCTTCTCCTCAAAAGACTGCTCGACAGTACACTTAAACTCTTCTTTAGTAGTGTCTGGAATTCTACTTTCAATATGTTTTAGCAGTTTTCCGTACAATGTCCACTGACTTGGTCTGATTTGTTGTGTAGCTTGTCGATTGAGCCCGATATAGAGCAGCAACACTTCGTTTTTCATCCTATTGGACACTCTCACCTCACGACCAGATGGATATCTCAGAGGATTTCCGTCCTCGTCGAGAGCTATGTAATGACAATTTTCTCCATCAAAGAACAAATAGAACCCCCAAACACTATCGTTACAATTCAGCGGTGAATCGAATATTGCCTTTATTTCTATTGGATTTGTAGTATCATAATTATAAAAATCGTCTTTATCAAATGAACGGACTGTAGGATAGGATTCACCAAGAATTAAGTTAAGGGCTGCAAGAATATTTGATTTACCAGCGTTGTTTGGTCCGATAAAAACGTTGAATGCACTCAGCTCGATTTCCAAATTTTTTATAGAGCGGAAATTTTTGATAGTTAGTTTTTTGATCATATTTTCACCACCCTCAACCTCCCAAACACGAGCTGGGGAAGTAGTACATCCCTAATTTTCTTTAATGTTAAAATTTGCTTCTGATTATTTATTATTTTCTTGAAGATGGGTTCGACGAGAGAATGGAAGCGTTGAATGACTGGTTGTGGTGGAATAGGTATCAAGTAATTTTGCTCAAAATTCTTTAGATCAAAACCCCATACTCCTGTTCCTGTATAGTATGTTTGAGCTATGTACTCCTGATAAGATCTAAATATCAAGTAAAGATATGATTTATAATATTCTTTTTTCGGAGACACCTTCGTTATATGGTGTGAATAAACTCCTATATCCATCTCATAATCTGGAGGAAAAACAACAAATGCAGGACTCGCTAGTAGTCTTCCAGTTTTCGTTTGTTCAGTATTCGCAAATATTAGATCTCCTTCCTTTACAAAGTGTCTTTCTTTTAGTCGATCGCTTTTAATCCACGCAAATTCTGTTTTAAACCCTCCTCTTTCTTCAATGTTATTTAGAGTTATGAAAACATAAGCTCCATCCTCGTATTTGTCTAACTTTTCACTCCCTTTGTAGGATAAGCCATTCGTAAAGTCCGCAACTTCACCGATCGGCTTAACCTCCCATCCCTTCGGAATCTCAATGTCCAGCTCTTCGTTGTAAACGAACTCCTCATCTTGGAAAGGCTCAAAATCGATGAACCAGCTTTTGAATATCGCCATAGTTATCTTTTCCAAAATCTCGTTTTGCTTCTTCTTGTTCTCTATCAGGTCGTCGAACCAAGAAAGGACAGTTGCGATGCGGGTTTGTTCTTCTGAGGGAGGGTAGGGAACCTTAATATTTTTTAAATCTCTTTGTGTTATCAAAGGCTGTGTTGACCCCACATTCAATTCAATCAACTCTTTGTTTCTTACACTCAAATGATAAAAATAGAACTTGATGACGGAATTATTGTCTTTTCTTTGCATGATTAGAGCATTATCGGATACCCATATTTTATAACCAGCTGGTATATAAAATACGTTACCTAATGTCCCAACCCTTCCAGTTACTAAAAGCTCTCCAGTCTCGTTGTAGTTAGAGGTGTATCCCATCAACCCGTTTGCTCCCCAGATTTCATATTCATCATCATTGTTAACTAAAGGTGGTCTCTTACCATTTTTTACTTTGAAAAGTTTTCCCAGTTCTTTAACCTCCCAATCTTTCGGAATCTTCCCGATCTCAGTCTCCTTGAAATCTGTTTCCCATCTGAACTTTACCATGTCTACTATTCACCCCTGTAAAAACCTATTAAGTTCCTCAAATAATTCTACAATTTCATCTTTCATGCTCTCAGGATCGTTTATATAAATTATATGAAGTCCTTCTACTGATCTCTCTTTTCTATCCGCAAAGCATACAATTCTATGGGTTTTTGCATTGTCTTTGATCTGATTTTTCACACTCATTACAGCATTTATTTGATTATAGATCAGTAAAATTTGACGGCTTAAGTCTTGTTTAAAAATTACTAAAGGACTATATCTATTCAGAGCATTACGAATTTGAATTGCAGAACCACTAAATAAAGAAGGGTTTTGTTGTAAGTTTTGTAGTTGTAAATTCAAGTGAGCGTTTAGGGATACAAACATACGAGAAATGATATTTGGCAAGTTATGCAACATTACCCTGATATGGTTCTCAATTTGTTTTGTTCTGTTTTCTATATCATCTCTTTTGTAAGAATATGGTGGTTTTTGACTTACAAGATTGTTATATACTGGATAGTGTGCATTAAATTGACTTAAAGCATCAAAACCCCAATTCTTTATTTGCTGAACATATTGTGTTGGATTTCTCCAAAATTCTTCATGAGTTAATTCTTTCTGCCCTTGTAAAATTCTGAATGCATTAATTAAAGCAAAAATATATTCAGCAAATGATTTAAAGGTATTTATAAATCTTTTTTCAAACTCTGCCAATTCATCGAGTTGATCTGGGATTTCTGAGGGGATTATTCCATTATAGTTATAAGTTCTTATTTTAATATCCATTCCTCTAATAGTAGCAGAAGTTTCACTTTGCACATTTAACGCTCCGTGTCTATACAGAAACAAATTAAAATCTCGAATGGCAGAATCTTCAACTCTATCTGTATCAGGATCTGTTATTTGATATCCAGTATAACTTGAATATATATTATGGGCATGTTCAAAAAGCTTTCTTAATATTAATTCATTCTCCAACCATTTTGAAGGGTTTAAAGCCATATATTTACCTTCAAACAACACAGTAATAGCTTTATGAAATCTGGCTTTTTTAATGTCATCTTCCGATAAGCTATCAATTTCGATAATAGGACGGTTTTCTTGATCAAAACCAGTAATTCTATCTTTAATAAATTTTATTAAATCGAAAAAGTCATTTTCAGCCTCAAACGCTATTGCCCTTTTTAACAACTCTAAGTTTTTATCATCAATTTCTTTAGTTTCTATAATTTCATCAAAAAATTTGTTCAAATCACTCCACAATGGGCGACATAAAAAATATTTTGATGTAAAATATGTATACTCTTTTGGTCTATAATAAAGGTTCTCTTCAGATCTCTCACTATAATTGTAAATCTCTTCGCCCCCAATAAAAATAAATATGGCATCTGAAAGTGTAAAAAGATTTTTAAAAAACTTAAGAACCTCGATAACTTGATCAAGGTCTAATTTATCCAACTCATCAATTACATAAACAAGTTTTTTACCGTTTGCCTTAAATTTTCTATGTAATTGTTCCAAATCAAATTCTAAATTTCCAATGCTGCTATCAAACTCATATAATTCTTCAGCTTTTTCTATTTCTTCTTTTAGTTCTTTTAAATTTAGTTTTTTCCTATACCATAAGTTTATTGCATAGGGTAAGGGAAATGCAAAGATCAATGGAATTAATTTATTTAAAGAAGTCCAAGGTGTTAGCGATGCATTAGTAAATTGCAAAGCTACTGCAATAGTCCATGAGGTTAAAAATATCATAATTTTTATATTCGCTTCATTGAGTAAAATTTCATACGCCTTTTCTTCTATCGCCTGTCTTGAAAATTCTTGTTTTCTTTGATAATTTTCTAAAAGTCTAAACTCTTTAGCAACAGCTTTCTTATACAATTTCGTAACATCTTCTTTGATATCATTTGGTAAGTTTATATCTTTTGTGCTTGAGTAAAGCCTTCTAATTAAATTTTCAATGATTTTTCGTGGATGGATTTTTGAATTTTCAGATTTTTGTTCTGCTTCAGCTTCAAGTTGAGCAGCATTGAGCAAGACTACTATTATGTTCTTATCTTTATTCTTTGCTTCCCATAGTGCTTTATATACGAGAGAAGTTTTTCCAACCCCTCTATATCCGCTTATTAGTATTGCACCACTTGTTCTCCTTAAAATTTCATTAGTTAATAATTTAAGCTCCTTCTCTCTACCAACAAAAGATCCTTGAACGTGTCTATCGTCTGTTGGAGGATTAATATTGATATCCCAATCTTTCTTTAATACGATCCTCATTTTATTTGACTGTCTCATAATTGCTCCCTCATCATCTTCAGCAGAACCTCTTTGAGCTCAGGGAGCTGTTTCTTTACAATCACCCAGATAACTTCAAGATCAACCGCAAAATAACTATGGATCACGACATTTCTTAGCCCTACAACTCTTTTCCATGGAATTTCCCTATATTTTGAGCGGAGATCCTCCGGTATGTATTTTGCAGCCTCTCCTATGATTTCAAGATTTCTTAATACAGCATCAACAACCAGTTCATTTTCTACAAAATCCTCTAAGGTCTCCATTGAAGAAGTATATCTCTCAATTTTCTCTATAGCTTCTATCATGTCTTGGATGAACAGTTTTGGGTCTCTTTTAGACATAAACTATTTCTTCCCTAATGGACTCCCACAGCAACGGTTTTCTCATCGCAGCATTCTTTGTTACTATATCTACCCTTATTCCAAGCAGTTCCTCAAGGAACTCCTTTAAATCCACAATTTCCCAACCTACAGGCTCGGAAAATTCAACTATAATATCAACATCGCTTGTTTCCTTTTGCTCACCTCTCGTTACAGATCCAAATACACCAATACTTTTAACTTTAAACTTCTCTTTAAGAATTCTATTGTTCTCTTTTAGTATTTGAATAATTTCCTCAAGGTTTTTAACTTTATTTGATTTCATTCCATATATCACCTTTCTCCCGTTATGGCTGAAACTATAGTTCCTGCAACATCCCCTATAACTATACTTGGCAAAGATTCGACAAAAAATTTTATCATATTCTCTAAGTTTTTAGCCATAAGATTCGGATCGGATGAAACAGGAAAAACAAAGAAAATTAGAGTTAGTATAAATATAGCAGATCCAACATCTGAGAGAATCTTGTAGGGATTTATTCCAACAATTTTACCTGTAATGAAGCCAACAATTCCGAAGATTACAAGCAATATTAACTGAGTTCCGAGATCCAATTTCACACCTCCAACTTATATCCAAGAGCATCGAAAACCTCTTTGATTTTAGTCTTAAGCTCTTCTTCATCCTTCAACAACTTTGAAAGTTCCTCACTATACACTCTCATCTTCTCATCGAAGCTCTCATCATCCAAATTCAGCTTAACTCCAACGTATCTTCCCGGTGTTAAAACATAGCCGTTCTTTGCTATCTCCTCAAGAGTTGCAACTTTAGTAAATCCAACTTCATCTATCTTATCCAGCTCTCCCTTCTCGAAGAGCCTGAACTTCTCCACAATCTTTGCTATATGCTCGTCTGTCATCACATTCTGCCTTCTTGAAATCGGAGTGTAGAGATCTTTAGCGTTGACGAAAAGCACCTTCTCCCTCATGTGCTCTGGCTTCTTCTTTCTAACGAACCACAGCGAAACTGGTAGAGATACGTTGTAGAAGAGCTTTGGTGGACACGCAACGATTCCGTAAACGAGATCAGCCTTAATTATTGCCTTTCTTATCTTCCCCTCAACTCCACCAGCCGATAAGGATCCGTTTGCCATAACAAAGCCAGCCTTTCCATTTGGTGCCAAGTGATATATAAAATGGAGTATCCACATGTAGTTGGCGTTACTATTTGGAGGAACATGGACTTTAGCTCCATTTATTCTCAACCTTGGATCCTCTGGCTTAATCCTTTCAGCACCCCACTCACTATCATTAAAGGGCGGATTAGAAGTTACAAAGTCAAACCTCATGTCATAAAACTTGTCGTCATGATAGGAGTCCCCAACTCTTATATCTCCTTCAACCCCCCTAATGACGAGGTTCATCTTGGTTAGCTTCCAAGCCATAGGATCAGAATCCTGTCCGTAAATTTGGAGATTGAACTTGTCTATTCCTTCTTTTTCAAGCTTTTCTATTGCTGAAACAAAGAATCCCCCGCTTCCGCATGCTGGATCAAACATCCTTCCTCCGTTAATATCCAAAACCTCAACTATAAGCTTAGTTAGAGATCTCGGAGTATAAAACTTTCCTCCTCTCTTTCCCTCAACTTCTGTAAACTTTCCAAGAAAATACTCATAAATTCTACCGAAGATATCCCTTGCTTTGTGATCATATCCAAAATCTATTTTAGAAAATAGGTTTATCAAATAAGCCATATCATAATGGTCGAGCGTTGAGTTTAGGTAAACCTTCGGGATTACATCTTGCAGTTGTTTTGGATATTTCTTTTCAAGGATTTCAATAGCATTCTCAATAATTTCAGCTATATTTGGCTGATTTGCATTACTTTCTAAGTAATCCCATCTCGCCTCTTCAGGAATATAAAGAACACCAGCCTCAAGATAATAATCTTCATCTTCCAAGGCTGCTTCCCTTAATTTTACATCCTCTATATAATAGTTGCTTTCTTTATTTGAAAAAAGTTTTTTTAGCTCATTTCTTCTCTCGTAAAAAGCATAAGAAAGATAACGTAAAAAGATGAGACCAAGAACTATGTATTTGTATTGATGAACTTCAACTTTTTTTCTTAACTTGTCCGCCGCTTTCCAGAGCTGATTTTCAAAATCAGGCGTAAGTTCATGAAGTTTAGAATCTCCACCATTTATAAAATTTTTGAGCGTTACCATTTCGGTATCACCATTAAACTAAATAGCAAAAAGTATATTAAATTTTTAACTTTTTAACTATAAAAAGTTTTAATATATCTACGGCTTTTCAAGGTAATGGATAAACTATAACCATAAATAATCATATTATTAGGAATTCTATAGATTTTCACAGTTGTGAGATGTAATCCTCTTTCTATGAATGTAGACCTTCACAGCTGTGAGGTTTCGAAAGGTTTATAAAGGAATTTGGGAAGAACACATATTATCAGACCGTCAGAGAACCAGAGCCCCCGCCATCCGCTGTTTTTTCGCCCATCACAGATGCGGTTTTTCACAGCTGTGAATATTCAAGCTTATAAAGCTGGATATAGAGTAAAAAATCTATAAATAATCAACTCATCTTACATAAAAAGGAATGTTCTCTCGAAAAATCTCATTTTACAAGATAGTTATAAATAATCCTCAAAAAATTTTTTATCTTTTAATTCCACATATCGCCAAGAAATTTTTAAATATTTCTCTTCCTCTCGGCGTATGCTCAACTTCTGGATGGAACTGAACACCAAAAAGATCATAGTTCTTATGTCGCATTGCCTCAATTTCACAGTTTTTAGAGTGTGCAAGTTTTAAGAAATCTTTTGGAAGTTTTTTTACTTCATCTTTATGACTTACCCAAGCCTTAAAGCTTGGAGACAATCCTTTAAGTATTTCGTCTTCATCGTCTACGATAATCTCCTCTTCCGCATACTCACCGACTTCTGCTTCCCTTACTTCGCCATTAAAAAGCAGTGCTATCAGCTGATGTCCAAGGCATATGCCAAGAATAGGTATCTCCTTATAAAAATTCTTTATAATATCCTTACTGTTTCCGGTTTCCTCAAGGTATGGTCCACCGCCTATAATAATACCCTTCGGATTTTCTTCGGAAACCTCATCTACAGTAATCGTGTTGTTTACAAGCTTTACGCTTACATTTAAGTCCCTTACAGTTCTATATATTCTGTGGTTATATTGACCCTTATTTGCAATAACAATTATCTCCACCATATCTTTGCTCCCCTTTCTTTTTCTATATATTCGATAAGCCTTTTTGCCCACATTAACTTTTTTAATTTAATATCTCTGCTACCGGTATAGCTACAAACACTGTTGAAATTAAAGGCTACAAGCTTTATCTCCCGTGCTCCAAACTCGTGTGCAAGAAAAACCGCTCTGTCTCCATCGGTAAATCCTCCAAAATTCTTTAAGAGTCCAAACGGCTTAACCTGACACGTTCCAACTACATTTTTTAATCTTTTAACGAATTTCAATTTGTCTATGTTGTCCCCGTGTGCATGAACAACAACTACTGCTCCCTCTCTATCCGCATTTAGTATCTTCTCTAAATCTCCATCTAAGTCAGTAACTATTATATCTGGATTAAAATTTAAAAAATTAAGTGCTTTGTCTGCAGCTATTTTGCATATACCCTTTTCCTCTTGCGGAGGTGTATTTACCTTTTTACCAGCAGCACCATATATAAATACTTTTTTTCCTCTTATCCTTTTCTTAATCTTGTCAATGCTCCTTATAACATCACTTTCTCTTTCTTTTAGAATTTCATTTAAAATGAGGGCAGATTTTACATCCATAAAATAAGAAAAATTAAAGTCTTTTAAGATTTCTATATATATCTCATGCCAGATTCTATGATTCATCATTTATAATTCTTTAAAGCCTTTAACGTAATGTAGCTGAGGATCAGTATAACCGCTCCGTAGAACGTGCTCACCTTTATTAAGCTTAAGCTTGCTTTCTCTACTGTAAGCAATTTTATCCAGAAAACTGCTATAACTACTGCAGTTGAAATTGTTCCAAGGGCAACAATTGCTTTTCTGAAGATTTCTGGTCTTCTCGCATCAAGCTCTCCGTTATACATTTCCTTCGGTATGATAGCATAGGAGACGGCAGTAGCTGCAAATACCTTCAATATATCACCTGGTATAAACGGAACTACACCCTTTATGAAGGCTTCTTTAAAACTACCGAGTATAAATGCTAAATTTAGGAATCCGAGCAAATATATTACTGCAACACCGGAGAACATTACAACAAGCATATTGCCAAGTTTTCTCGCCCTGACGTAGCTGTCAAGCATGTATCCTACTATAAGGCTCGCAAGCAAAAAGCCTACGATATAGCCTCCAGTAGCTCCGAGAAGAACCTCTATACCGTGCCTGCAGCCAGCAAACCACGGAACTCCAGCCACTCCAAGTGCTATGTATATGAGCATGCTTAAAAACGCATGCCTACCAAGAACGCTCGATGAAAGGAGAACCGCAAATACCTGACCCGTTATAGGCACCGGCGTAAAGGGTAAGTATATTTTTAGCTGAGCAAATATTCCGGTAATTCCAGCGAATATAAAGGCTAAGATAACCTTATAGACAAGATTTGCCTCGCTTCTCCAGACGTAGAACCTATACAACATATTCTTATAAGCTTCCATGACACCACCCTTGTTTGAGTGTTAAAATCCAGTTCTTTTAAAAGATTTAACGATATTAAAATAAATATAAGAATTTACGTTTTACTCAGAATATCTAAAAAATAAGAAAAGTCTCTGTTTAAATTTTTTAATTTATTAATATCAATCTTTTCAGCAAATTTTACAATCATATATTTTTCGTAATTCTTTTTAAGACCTGTCCAAATAACGAGGTATTGGCACAAGCATGCACACAGTAAAATATAAATAGGCGGTGAGAGGGGGCAAGGGAATATGAAGGTAGATATTTTCGGTTACGGAAAGGTGAACTATAGCGATAAAAGTTTATTCAACGAGAAATTTCTTAACTTCGATGGATTTTATTAATTCTTAAGTTCTGCAAAAATAAACCTTTATTCGTCGTTGATATTGGTATAAAGGAGTTTTCGAAAGGCTCGGCTTAGATTATGTTCATGAAACCCTTAGCAAGAAAGCAAGGTTGAAAGTGTCTTCTCCTCCTATAAGCAGAGAAGCAAAGTCTCCTTTAATAATTTTTAGAAGTATGTTGAAATCAAAGTGGTGCAAAAAAGCCCTCGAAAATGCTAACTTCTTCGCTTATATGTTCATGCTTTACTACAACTCCCCGAGATGATGCCTTATTTTTGGATAAGTCTTGTTTTTATTACAATATTATTTTCATTTTCAACAATGTTTGCTTTTTTGCACATCTCAGCAAATTCTAAAATAAAAATTCTCAACTTAGAAAGAGCTCTTTTCTTGCTTCTTTGCAACAAATCTTAGTTCAAACTCGCTGAATATTCTTCGTAAGAATCTTCCTTTGAAAAATGCTTCTTTATATCTTCTCCTTTAGTAAGGTTTATAATATCGCTCTTTACCGACATAACCTCCTGCCTTAAGAATTTGATCTCATCCTTTAAATCTTCCATCTTGCTCTCTATACGCTCGAACCTCTTCCCAACGTATCCCCCAAATTCGTCAAATCTCTTATCCATTTCGTCGAACTTTCCGTAAACCTCATTGAACCTCTTGTTCACTTCGTCGAACTTCTTGTCGATCTCGTTGAATCTTCTGTTTACATCGCTTTTAAACTCCTCTATTATTTTAACTATAAACTCCTGCTCCTTTCTCATCTGGCTGACAACTAAAAGCAGAACCTCGGAATCGCTGAGCTTTTTTCCTTCTCTAATCTTCTTAACGATGGTTTCGAGTGCCTCCTTTATTACTGCATCGAAGAGCATTGAAATAGCTTCCATATCTTTATTCTGCTTCTAAACAATAAAGAAAGGATAAAATTCTCAAAAAATCTTAAAGTCCAAATAGTTCTGAGAGTGTTTTCCCCTCTTCTATAGCCTTTTTGTATAGTTTTTCCTTTTTCTTAATTTCTTTTGCTTTCTTTAGAATTTCAAGAGCCCTCTCCTTCTCCACAACCACAACGCCTAATTCATCCGCTACTATAAAGTCTCCGGGTTTCACAACTACACCAGCACATGCTATTGGAACGTTTATCTCTCCATGCCCATGGGGTTCTCCAGCATTTGGCGATACCTTCCTAAACCATATCGGAAAACCAAGCTTCTTTATAGCCTCTACATCTCTAATAGCCCCATCAATTACTGCACCTTTTAAGCCTCTTTTAAGAGCTGTTCTTGTAGCAAGTTCACCAAATACGGCTAAGTTGCTTTCTTGAGAATCCACTACAAGTATTTCTCCTTTTTTTGCCAAATCTATAGCTTTTACAACCTTTCCCCAATCACCATCAAGCGTTCTAACAGTTACAGCTCTTCCGCATATTCTTTTATTTGTTAAGGCTTTAAGACCACGCATTGCATTAAATCTTTTCATAGCATCGCTTATTATCGCCGTCGAGATCTTCTCAAATTCTTTTATTATTTCTTCCTCGCTTATCTCCTCTCTATACTCCTCAGCTTCCTTTAAGCCTATTGCCATGCAGAATTTTTTTGTCGTTCCATAAACGTCTTTTGCCTTTGTTATTGCCCTCCCGACAACGAATATGCTTACGCCAGCCTCCTTTAAATATGGTATTGTTTCAAGAGTAATTCCGCCAGCGGCAGCTATAGGTAGGCTCGTCTCCTCTTTTATTTTCTTTATCTCAAGAAGACTTGCATCAACCTTCTTTAGTCTGACCTTCTGAATATCTATGGGAGTATGTATTAAGATGTAATCAACGCCGAGTTCTTCTAACCTCTTTATCCTTGAAATTTTGTCCTCAACGTTCATGAGATCAGCCATTATTTTTATTCCATGTGCTCTTGCTGTTCTAACAGCTCTAACAATAGTCTCATCACTTGCAAGTGCAAGAATGCTAACTATATCAGCTCCATTTTTTGCTGCAAGCTCCACTTCTAAGTCGCCTGTGTCTATAGTTTTCATATCAGCGACAATAGTAGCTTCTGGAAACTTCTCGCGAAGAATTCTTACAGCTTTAATTCCATGCGTCTTTATCAGTGGCGTGCCGACTTCGAGCCAGTTTGCACCAGCTTTGTATGCGAGATCGGCTATAACCACAGCATCTTCTATGCTTATTAAATCGAGGGCTACTTGGAGAGCAAGCATGCTATGTCTTTCTCCTTTTTAAACTTTTTCCTCCAAACCAACGGCGTTGAAGAATCTATCTATTACTGCTTCTTCAACGAGCTTTAACAGGGCATTTCTATCTTTAACGCTTCCGAAGAGTCCGAGAGGTATCTTTGCTGCGGCAGCCGTTGAGTGTCCGCCTGCTTGACCAATGTCGCCAAAAGCCTTCTGCATGATTTCTCCAAGATTTATTCTTATATCTTTTGTTCTCCCGGAGATGAATACCGCATCCTTTGCGATGCCGAATATTAGCGTTGTCAGAATGCCTTCAAGATTAAGAAGATATTCTGCTGCTTGAGGAAGTGTATCCCTCTCTCTTATAAAACCTACGTTGGAGATCAGATAGCTTCCCTTAATCTTCCTATTTTTTATAGCGTTTGCAAGAACATCGAGAGTTTCCATAGAAAGCGTCGGTCTTTCGATCCTCGAGATTATATCGTGATTCGCCTTAGGATACAGATACGATATAGCCCTTATATCAAGCTCGCTTAAACCCCGCATGAAGTTGCTGGTATCGGTCTTTATTCCATAGAGTAAAGCTGTTGCAAGCGTTTCATCTATTGGTAGATCAAGAAGAATTAAGTATTCGGTAAGTATGCTTGCATTTGCTCCAACTTCTGGCCTTATATCAACGAACTCACCCTTTACCTTTTTTATATCAACCTGATGGTGATCTATAACAATATCTGGTGCATGGTTTGGTGGCAGAGAGTTGTTTATCCCCGGAATACTCGCCTCAATTAAGGCTATCTTTGAATATTTGCTCAGATCAACTTTTGATATGTGGCTCATCCTTATTTGAAGCAGATTAATTAGAGCCTTATTTTCCTCGTGCCCCACCTCACCGCCGTAGATTATAGTTGCACTCTTTCCCTCTCTCTCCACAATGTATTTGAAAGCCATTGCACTCGCTATGGCATCAGGGTCAGGGTTGTCTTGAATAACTATTGCAACGCTATTTGCATCGGAAATTATTTTTCTCAGCTTCCTAATCTTCCTCATGCTCTCAATTTTTTCTAATAGCTCAACTGCATGCTCTGCAAGAACTTCAGTTGGATACAAAATTACATCAACATCTTCTTCAATGCCGTTTTTAACACCTTTAGCCCCTCCTCTGACGATTATTGGAACATCACTGTTTATTTCTCTAACAGCTTTTACCGCTCTTTTATTTGTTTCCATGTCCTTAGTTAGAATAAGAACTGCGCTTGCCTTTTCTATACCAGCTTTTTTTAGGGTATCTTTGGAGGTTATATCTCCCTCTATAACTTCATCAAAACCAGCTTCTCTTAAGCTCTCAACCCTCTCTTTGTTTATGTCAACGATAACAACACCTTTTTTCTGATCTTTAAGTAATTTTGCGGCAATATATCCAGCTGTTCCACAGCCAAGAATTACATACATATTATTCTTCACCAACCTCATATTTACCTTTAAATTTATTTAAGCTTTTCGATTGCAGCAGCAATAATTTCTATAACATCCTTAGCCTGCCAGAGGGCAGTATTTAAAACAATGTCATAAATTTCGAGGTTTTTTATGTTTATTCCATAAATCTCCATATATCTCTTTGCTTCGCTTCTTTCTCTTTCTATAATTTCCCTCAATACAGTTTCATATTCTTTTTTCTCTCTTTTACATACCCTCTTAACACGAACTTCGAGAGGAGCTTTAAGAAACACTCTTAAATTTGCATCTTTTATTAACCAGCCGCTTAGCCTTCCATCAACAACAACATTTCCAGCTTTTGCAAGCTCTACAATTTTCTTATCAAGCTCTATATCAATGTTCTTGTCCTTCTCTGCAAGTCTTGAAAATTCGAGCAAACTTAGTCCACGCTCCTTTGCAAGCTCCCTAAAAGCCTCACCAGCAGAAATATGTCTAAGATTAAATCTCTTAGCTATAGCTTTTGCAACAGTAGTTTTTCCACTTCCTATAAGACCGCTAATTGTTATAATCATCTTTTATGTTAGCCAAAGAGTTTTGGAGCTTCCCCTCTAACCTTTGCCTTTATAACTTCACGCATGCACCTTGAGCAGAGATAGCCACCATATGGTCTCTCTGGTCTTCTTTCGCTTTTGCTAAGCTTCTTTATTTCACTCTTCCTACCTCTTGCAACCCCATGCAGGGGCTTTTTGCATATTGCACACTTTGGATAATCAACCTTCTTCTTTCTGTAGTGTATTGTTACCCTACCACCGGGAAGCTTCACATAGACCCTTTTTAAAGATCTCGATCTATACCTTGGAGCAGGCATTTAGCTCACCTTCTTCAATATTCAAGCTTCATTATTTTTTTTATTATTGGAGATACTGCAATTGATACAAATATATACCATCCAAACCAACCCAAATTATTTCCAAATATTGGTAAGTTAAAGGGTAGCTCAACTATAGAAATATTTTTTGGAATCTTCCAGCTGAGCCAAGAGAGTATAGCAATTATAGGTAAAAAACTTATAAGCATGGGTTTAAAAGATTGTTTAAACATCTCTCTTTGAATGCTCAACATTTCCATTTGAAGCTTTTGCAACTTCTTTGTATTCTTGCTTTTATGGGCTTCTTTCATCTGCTCTTGCAATTTTTTTAATTTTTCCTTCATGCTTCTCATTTTCTTTAAATCCATTGTGTAAGCGGTTATTATATTTATTAAGATGCTTACAAGAAAAGCAATAATAAATATTCCTAAAACGTAGTTAATATGTTCATTTGAACTTAATTTAAAGAAAATACCAAAAACTTTATCAAAAGCTTCAAATACCATAGTTATCTACCGCTTATTCTAATATCTTTATTAAATCGTCTACGGCTTCTTCGAGCTTGTTGTCATGGTTTTCAACGATCTTTACCGTAGCACCGGTAAACATAGCATAAGCCATGGCTATGGCTCTGTTCATCTCTTGATGCTCCTTTATCTTTTCTACGGATTCTGCATCTCTAATCCTTGTTTCATCACTTGCCCTTCTTCCAGCTATCTCCTCTGGATATGCCTCTATTAAAACAATAATATCAGGCTTGAGTTCTTCCAAGACCCATTTTGGTAAACCTGGAAGATATCCCTTCGGAGTTTTTATTGAACAGTGTGTATCAACGATTATTTTCTTTTCTTTTGCCATTTCGGCAATTTTCCTTGCTGCGGTTTTCTGAATCCTTCTCTGAGTCTCTAAGGGAAGCTTTCTCATTTCGTCTCTGTGCTCAACCAAACCTTCAGATTTAGCGACTTCAAGCATTACATCTCCGTAGTTTACAACCACATAATCTTTAACTTTTTCAAGGGCTTTGTTTAAAACGGTTGTTTTCCCAGCTCCGGGTGTTCCTGTTACAACGACAATCAAGAGAACCACCTCAATTTTTTAAGATTTACAACAATACTTATTGCTCGTATAATGTAACGTCGTTATCTATTATAGTTAATGCTCGCTTCTCTGGATTCTGAATATATTTATATTGTTACACAACCAAAAAGAGGCTATGAAGGTTGGTATTAATATTATTGCAAGAGATAGAAAAGGCTTGCTTAGAGATGTATCATCAATAATAACGAAGCACGGTGCTAACATTACCTATGCACACCTCTTTTTAAAAAACTCCACTGCAAATATATATTTTGAAATAGAGGATTTTGATGATTTAAATAAGCTACTTGAAGAATTAAAAAATGTAGAGAACGTTGAAAAGGTGGAGATTTCTAGGTCTTTTGAGGAAATTTATGGGAAGAGGGTAATTGTAATAGGTGGCGGAGCTCAGGTTTCTCAGGTGGTTTTGGGTGCGGTTACAGAAGCTGATAGACATAACCTAAGGGGAGAGAGAATTAGCGTAGACACAATACCGCTTGTTGGAGAGGAAAGCATTGCCGAAGCGGTAAAAGCTGTTGCGAGGCTTCCAAGGGCAAAGATACTCGTCTTAGCGGGTTCTCTCATGGGTGGCAAGATAACCGAAGCCGTAAAGGAGCTTAGAGAAAAGCACAACATACCAGTGGTATCGCTCAACATGGCTGGAAGTGTCCCTAAGGTAGCGGATCTCGTTGTTACCGATCCAGTGCAGGCTGGAGTAATGGCTGTAATGGCTATCGCTGAAACCGCAAAGTTCAATCTTGATAAGGTAAAGGGGAGAAAGTTTTAGAACTTTTTAAGTTCTTTTATTCTTTCTTCAACTTTTCTCAAAAGCTTACCTTTGGCAAGTTTTTTAGCCTCCAAATAGTGTTTTAAAGCTTTATTTTCATCACCCTTCTCTAAATAGACATTTCCTATAGATACCAGCGTTTTGACAAAATTTAGCTTATCTCCAATGCTTTTGAAGATGTTTAATGCTTTTTTATAATATTCCAAAGCTTTACTAAGATCGCCTTTTACAAAGTATAGGTTTCCGATATTTAAGTAACTAATAGCAATACCTCTCTTTCTTCCAAGCTCTTTATTTATTTTTAAAGCTTTTCTATAATAATATAGAGATTTTTTAAATGCACCCATATTAAAATAAATATTGCCAATACCGATATATACAACCGCTATAACTTCTTTATTTTTAATTTTTCTTGAAATTTTTAAAGCTTTTTCATAATATTCTAAAGCTTTATCTACTTTCTCAAATTTATTATATACATTTCCAATATTTACATACAACATTGCCAGAATATCTTTGGAGTCCTCTAAATCTTTTGTCAACTTTAAAGCTTTTTCAAAGAAATCAAGCGCCTTTTTAAAGTTTCTTTTTTCCATATATATTACGCCAATATTTAAAAGACTTGTAATAATACCATCTAAATAATCTATTTTCATGCTAAGATTTAAAGCTTTTTCAGTATATCTCAAGGCTTTGTTTAAATTACCCTTAACTTTATAAATATATCCAAGATTTATATAACAAATTACAATATATGATTTCTCATCTAATTTTTCGGCTATCTTTAAGGCTTCATTGAAAAATTCCAGTGCCTTGTCTGAATTTCCTAAATAATCATAAATAATTCCAAGCTGATTAAGAATATCAAACTTTAACCTCTCGTTCTTTACTTTCTTGAGCATTTCTTCGTGAATTCTTTTTCTTCTCAGTAGGTCTTCTTTGCTTTCATAAGTCAACGGTGCAGTCAAAATTTCAAGAGCATAAGAAGAAACTTCATCTCTAAATTCAATTTCATAAATATTTCCACGATACCTCCAGAAATCTGGAGCTTCCTTTATAATTTTTTCTAAAAAGGCATAATTTATAAAAATTAAGCTTGGAACTCTTATTCTATAAAAAAGCTCTCTAAAGTTGTTCAAAGCATTTAGAATATCTTTTTTTGGTTCTTCTGGTGTAAGCCATACAAGAACATCAGCATCTCTTTCAATTTCATTTTTTAAGATTTCTATAATCTGGTTACCGTTTTTGATCTTAATTACTTCAACATTGAAATGGCTTCTGAGCAAATTAATTATTTTCTCTCTATAGAGGATAGAATTGACAACACACAGAATAATATTTCCTCTACCTTTTGAAATTTCAAGTTCAGTAACTATAGTATCAATCTCTTCTATACTCTTCAAAATTTTCTTTTCATTTCTTTTTTCCACCTTTTCAGAAGTGGCAACAGTATTGGATTTACATCGCACCACCTACCCTCCTTATCTTCATACTCAACAGCGGTTAAGCTGAAAAGAAGCTCTCTTGTAATAGTATCGCTGATATCCCTATCTCTTGCCTCTTTTCTTTCATGTATCTCTATAAGCCTTTTCTTATGTTCTTCTGTTATTGTTCTGTCATAAATTCTTCTAAGTTTTTCTAAAGATTCTCTAATCTCTTCGGATGTTATTTTAGTTTTCTTGTTTCGGTAAGCTTTTATTGCTGAATCCCTTATTATGGAAATAAATTCTCCAAGTTTTCCAGTTGATATTATTGCCTCTTCCAAAGCATCCTCATCAATAAGACTCAAATCCATTCTTTTTTCTGCAACCCTCTTATAGAATTTTAAGTTTTCTTTGATAATATTGCCTTTTCTATCTTTTATAGGATGTTGTGGAAGTATAAAGCATCCATCAAAGCTCTGTCTTACGTTTTCAAAAAAAGGATTGAATGCAAGCGGCACTGGAAATGTATATATAACAAAACAGTTTGGCTTGAGGAGCAGAGAATAATTTTTATAGAAAAATTCATCAGCCTGCTCACCACGAGTAAGCTTGTCGAGATCGTCTATTATAACAACAACACGTTTATCTGATTCATTTTCGATTTCTTCTATAAGAATGTTTTGCCTCTGTATCAATTCGCTGATTCTTGTTCTTAACTCTTTTCTTACATATTTCCTTGTCTCTGCTTCTCGTCCTATTTTAAGAATAAGAAATTTTGAAAATGTCAACCCAAAACCCTTGGTTTCTTTGATCTCCCTCTCCTCCACTCTTGTAATTTTCATCATAAATTTTTTGAAATCTCTCTTTAAATCCTTCATTATTTCAATTTCCATTTCTTCTGCAGTCTCATAAATTTTTAAAGCCATAGAGGCGAAAAAATCTCGGACATCAAAATCGTTAACATCTAAAATATCTCTTACAGAATATTTAATAATTATAAATCTATTCTTATTAAGAAGTTTAAGTGATAATTTATTAAGTTCTGTGCTCTTTCCGCTTCCTCTAAAACCAAGAAAAAGATATTTTTCTTTTCTTATAGAATTTTCAATTCTATCTCTAATTTCCTCAACAATTTGAGCTTCTTTGGATCTTTCAACATAAAACTCTTTAAACTCCTCTTCTGTTTTTAAAGGTTCTACGACAAAGTTGTTGTAGACTTCAACCAAATTTTTAGCTCTCGGCATTCTTTTCTTCCTCCTCATCATATATTTAGTTTTTATAGTTTATATCTATAACGGCTTATGAACAATATACTGAATAATGCTATGCGTAAACAAGCAAAACTTTTAAATAAAATTTCATTAAACCATAGTATAATGCTGAGCTTAGAAGTTTT
Organism: archaeon; assembly: GCA_027051165.1. Classification (GTDB taxonomy): domain Archaea; phylum Hydrothermarchaeota; class Hydrothermarchaeia; order JALTZZ01; family JALTZZ01; genus JALTZZ01. The sequence goes on from JALTZZ010000048.1 coordinate 22,811, forward strand.
GAAAGATAGCGATATATTTGATATTTATAAAAAAATAGAAAATGGAGAAAATTTAACAAAAAAAGACGGCTATGCCTTAATTAAAAGCAGCGATATAATTTCATTAGGTATTATTGCAGATAAAATAAGGGAGAGAAGCTGCGGCGATGAAGTTACATTTGTTTTAAACAGACACATCAACTATACCAATATATGCACAAGCAGGTGCAAGTTCTGTGCTTTTTACAAAGATAAAGAGAATGGATATACGCTTAGCGTTGAAGAAATTTTAAAAAAAGTTGATGAAAGCATTAAGCTTGGTATAACAGAGCTTCATATTGTGGGAGCTTTAAATCCAGATATCGAGTTTGAATACTATGAGGAAATGCTTAAAAGAATTAAAGAAAGATATCCGCAGATTCAGATAAAAGCCTTCAGTGCGGTTGAGATAGATTTCTTTTCAAAGATATATAATATGAGCTATAGGGAAGTTCTTGAAAGATTGAAGGATGCCGGCTTAGATTTTTTACCCGGAGGAGGTGCGGAAATACTTGACGATGAACTCAGAAAAGAACTATGCCCAAATAAGGCAAGCAGCAAAGCATGGCTCAAAGTCATGGAAACCGCTCACAAGCTTGGAATAAAAACGAATGCAACAATGCTCTATGGACATATAGAAAAGCCTGAGCATAGGATTGATCATATTTTCAAAATCATAGAGCTGCAGAAAAAAACAAAAGGCTTTCTTGCATTTATTCCATTAAGCTTTCATCCAAAGAATACTGAGCTTGAAGATGTCGTTAAATACGAGGTTGGTGGAGTTGAAGATTTAAAGGTTATAGCAGTTTCAAGAATACTTCTCGACAGATATATAAAAAACATCAGAGCTTATTGGGTAATGCTTGGAAAAAAGCTTACACAGGTTGCTTTACACTATGGAGCAAACGATATAGATGGAACCGTTATAGAAGAAAACGTATTTCATTCAGCTGGTGCTAAAGAGAGGTTCATGCCTATGGATGAACTAATAAGGCTTATTAAAGAAGCTGGAAGAATTCCAGTTCAGAGAACAACAGACTATAAAATTATAAGGAGATTCTCATGAAAATAAATTTAAAGATTGGAAGAACACACTTTAGAAATACAGAATTTATATACGTTCCCCTTGAAAAAGTTGTTAAAGTAGATTATACTTTTGCTCATCCACCAGAGCTTGCACATCTCTTAAAAAAGGGAAAATTAGATATAGCACCAGTTTCTTCGATATTTTACTCTAAAGAATTTCTTATATTTCCCGATTTCTGCATATCCGCTAAGGGTTCTACAAAGAGCATTTTAATTTTTTCTGATAAGGTGAAGAGGCTTGAGGATATAAAGAAGCTTGCAACTCCCTATAATTCCGCAAGTTCCGTAGCTCTTGCCCAAATTCTGTTCAAAATTATGGGAATAAATTTAAAGATCATAAAGAATATGGAGCCCAGCCTTAAAGATATGCTCAAAGTAGCCGATGCCGCTCTGCTGATAGGCGACGATGCCCTTATTGCGAGCGAGAAATACAATGCAATAGCTGACTTAGGTGATATATGGTATGATATTACAGGAAAAAAGATGGTATATGCTCTATGGCTCATAAATAAAGATCTTTATGCAGAAAATAAAGAGAGAGAATTTAAGATTCTTCTTGAAAGCTTTAAAAAAGCTATAAGTTATGCATATAAAAATTTCGACGAAGTTTTAAATATAATATCAAATGGAATAGATATAAATATTCTTAAGGAGCATATAAAAAGGATAGATTATAGGCTCGACGATAGGGCTTTGGAGGGGCTAAAGGAATATTTAAGACTTGCAGAAGAAGCTGGAATAAAAAGGCATGCTCCAGAGATAGAAATTTTAAAGCTTTAGAGGGGTTTTGTAATGCTCGATATTAACAAATATCTAATAATAGCTCTCGTTGCATTTTTCGCAATATATTTTGCTCCCGTAGATGCTGGTGGAAACGTTGTAAAAGTTAGCGATGGTAGGGGTGTTGTTGTCGAGAATAAGCTTGTTGTAGTGGATGAGGATGGATATATAAAAACCTCAGATGGCAAGTTCCTTTTAACAGAAGATGGATATAAACTAATAGTTGGTGGAAAAGACAAAGAAAAAGTTTTTGTTTTTAAGGATAAAATTTTTAGAACGATTGTTACAGACAGCGGCATGCAAATAGTAGCAGAAGATGGAAGGAGAATCTATGAGCACAATGGAAATATAATAACCCAAGATTTTAAAAAAGTAATAACTGAGGATGGAAAATTGGTAAAATCGGGCGAAAGGGCTATTTTATCAAGAAACGGTAAAATAATAATCGCTATAATGATTTTTGCTTTAATACTTTTTTTAACAGAGGCTATACCATTACCAGCGGTTGCACTTCTTATAGGTATCTTTCAGGTATTCTTTATGAAGTCTAATCCGAACGATGTTGCAAAAAGCTTCTTCAACGACAGCGTATTTTTTATAATGGGAAGCTTGATGATTGCAAAAGCATTCGTAAAGCAAGGCATTGACAAAAGAATTGCCCTTGCTATCCTCAAAAGAACAGGAACAAAGGTAGATAGCGTTGTTACGGGCATTGTTGCATCTACAGCTATATTAGCTGCTTTTATAGCCGATCATACCGTTGCGGCAATGTTCCTTCCAATAGGAATCGCTCTTACTGTAAACAGCGGAAGCGGGTTGAAAAATCTTGGAAAACTTCTAATGTTCGCCATAGCATACGGCTGCGCCATCGGTGGTCCGGGAACTCCGAGCGGAGGTGCAAGAAACGTTATTGTAATAGAATACTGGAAGGAGCTCTTTGGATTCAATATGAGTTACGGATTATGGCTTTTATTTTCTTTCCCCTTTGTTCTTATAATGATACCTCTTACGGCAAAAGTTCTCAACATAGTTTTTAAACCAGAGGTTAAAAATCTTTCAAGAGCTATGGAGACCATAAGAGAAGAGCTTAAGAATAAGCCTATGTCGAGGAACGAAAAGCTTGCAATAGCACTTTTTGCGACAATTCTCCTAATGTGGATTACTCTGAGCACTAAGTTTGGTTTGGGAACCATAGCACTTTTTGGAGCTCTCTTATTCCTCATTTTTAGGCTTGCTGAATGGAAGGATTTCAACAGAATAGATTGGGGAGTTGTTCTCCTATACGCTGGTGCTATGAGTCTTGGGTTGGCAATGATAAATACGGGTGCGGCAAGATGGATAGCGGAGAACTTCCTTGAAATATTAAGTAGATACGGATTAGCAACTGAGCTTGGACTATCACTTGCAACCGCTCTTTTAGTTGGAGCAATGACGAATACTATGAGCAATGCTGCTGCTGTAGCAGTTACAAGTCCGATAACGATGAACATGGCATCTTTAGCCGATATAAGTGTGGTTTATATAGGTCTGGTAACCTCTATAAGCTCTGCATTTGCATACCTCATGGTTATAGCCACCCCACCAAATGCGATAGTATATTCTTCTGGCTACCTAAAGCCTATAGATTTTCTAAAAGCTGGATTTATCATGTTCTTTATATCAATGCTTGTCTTAATAGTAATGATAAAGGTTTGGTGGCCCTTTGTTAGTCTAATTACGGGGGTGATTTAAATTAAGTTTCTCATATGCGTTGCAGATAGCGATAAGGCATACAACGCGGTTAGGATGGGTGGTGAGATAGCAAAAAAGCTCAACTCCGATATAACACTCCTTCATATAATCGAAAAGCCAATCTCGGTATATGAAATAGAATCAACAAAGGAAATTCTTGAGGAATGGGGAATAGATTTCTCCGCCATAGTATGTTTAAAAAAAGCTAAGAGCATATTAAAAGAAATTGGATACAGAGCTGTGATAAAAAATAAAAAAGAAGAAATAGCTCACGAAATAAAACCCGGTGTATATGAAATTCTTGAAGAAGAAATAAAAAGAAAGTTGATAATAAAGGTTAGAGAGGGAAAACTTTATGAAGAAATCTTAAAAGAAGTCAAAGATATTAGCTATGACTATCTCTTTATAGGAAAAAGCAGAAGAGCGGGATTAAAAAGGAAAATTTTCAAAAGTAGATCAGAAGCTATAGCAAAAAAAGTTAATATACCTGTATTTATAATTACAAAGAGCACAAAAATAGAAAAAATAGGTATTGACAATAATGTTAAAGATTTTGGGCTTGAATTTTCAGCAAAAATCAACGTTGAAAGTGAAACAAAAGATTTTGATTATCTAATTGAAAATTATGAAAGATACGATATTGTTGTAACAGAAAAAAAGAAAATAAAATCTTTTGAAGAAAAAACAGAGGCAAATATTCTCGTTGTTTAGTTTTTTATTTATTCTACTCATCAATTTTATTGTTTTGCTTATCAGAAAGCGCCTGCACATGTAAAAATAGATAATTAAAAATAAATACTGAATTACAGAGTTACAATCCTCAAAGTAAGCGACTATTAAAAATGGAGATTAATTTATTTTACTTTGTTAGGTGTTGCATTAATAACATGACACTTGAAAAGCTCAGCGAAAGCCTTACAAAAGTTGTTAAAAAGATCACCTTTGCAACATTTATAGATGAAAAGTTCGTTAAAGAGATTATTAGAGATATACAGAGAGCATTGCTCAGTGCTGATGTAAATGTTAGACTCGTTTTTGAGCTTTCAAAAAGAATAGAGGAGAGAGCTTTAAAAGAAAAGCCGAAAGGTTTGGGTAAGAAAGAGCATGTTCTGAGAATACTTTATGAAGAACTCGTAAAACTTGTTGGTAAGAAGAAGGAAATACCCCTAAAAGCTAAGATAATGCTTGTAGGGATTCAGGGCTCTGGAAAAACAACAACCGTAGCTAAGCTTGCAAAGTTTTATTTGAAAAAAGGGCTTAAGCCTTGTGTGGTTGCATGCGATACATACAGACCAGCGGCATTTGAACAGCTTCAGCAGCTTTTAGAACCTATAAACGTTAAACTGTTTGGTTCTGCAGATGCAAAAGATCCTTTGAAGGTGCTCAAGGAAAGTCTTGAGAAGGTAAGGAAATATGATGTTGTAATCGTTGATACAGCTGGAAGACATAAAAGTGAGAAAGAACTTTTTGATGAAATGAAAAAACTGGCTGAGATTCTAAAACCTGATGAGAAGTTCCTTGTAATAGACTCGACTATAGGACAAAGAGCTAGAGAACAGGCTAAGGCTTTTCACGAAGCTATAGGCATAACGGGCGTTATACTTACGAAGCTCGATGGCTCAGCTAAGGGAGGAGGTGCACTTAGCGCTGTTGCTGAAACTGGAGCTCCAATAGTTTTTATAGGAACTGGTGAAAAAATAGATGATTTTGAGCCTTTTGATCCGGACAGATTCATCTCAAGGCTTTTGGGAATGGGAGACTTGCGGAGTCTTATGGAGAAGGTTAAGGAAGTTGCAAAGGAGAAGGACTTTGAAAGCATATTAAAGGGGGATTTCACGCTCTTAGACCTTCAAGAACAGCTTGAAGGTATATCAAAGCTTGGAAAGCTTGGAAGCATTATAAAAATGATCCCCGGAATAAGCATGATGTTAAGTAAGGAACATATAGACTTAACAGAAAAGAAAATAAAGAAATATTTAACTATTTTGAATTCCATGACTATTGAAGAGAGATTGAATCCAAAAATACTAAACTCTTCGAGAATAAGGAGAATAGCCATGGGTTCTGGAACGAGCATCGAAGAAGTAAGAGAACTTATAAACTACTATAAAACTATGAAAAAAGCTATAAGAAGCTTTAGAAGAGGTGCTTTTAGAGGAAGATTTCCATTTAAGATTAAAATCTAATTATAGATGCAGAACCTAAATAAATGAGTGTAGATTTCTGCTCTGAATATAAACGGTTCCCTTTCCAGATAATTCAACGACTAAATTCTGAGCTCTGAAATGCTGTTCTAAAAACACTTATACTTTTAATCTTAGCCCGTGTGTGAACGCTACAAGATGTCCAGCACCTACAATAATTTTTTCATTTTTGAGCTCTCTTTTGATTAAGCTTCCAAAACCTGATAAAAATACATTTCCATACCCTCTAAGCTTTAGCAGAAAGATCCCTTCTTTCGAAAATACTGTTCTAATGCTACCGACTTCCGTATCTACCTCTACATCACCGCCCACTGCTAAAAAATCGTGGTGCTCTCTATCTCCAAGATACGGAGGAGCTAAAGTTACAGTTTTTTATAATTCTGTATTTCATTAGAAAATCCTGAATTGTTGTGGAATTATTTTTCGACTTTTGAATTTACTTTGGACAGCACTCACCACGTGGTATTGGTTTGCCGTGTGGACACTCTTTCGGGTGGTTTAAGAGCGTGCATATCGCATCTGCAATTTCGCTTGATATTGTGTGCTCCATTCTGCATACAACCTCCTCGTCAACGCTTACCTTTAAGACCCTGTCGAGAAGAACCTCAACGAGTCTGTGGTTTCTAACAATTCTTTCTGCTTCTTTAATGCCAGCATCTGTCAGCTTGGCTCCGTCTCTTGTATATTCTATTAACCCAAAGGACTCCAGCTTTCTGAACATCTCCACAACGCTTGCTGGAGTTATTTTTAGTGCCTCAGCCATCTCCTTAACTCTGACAATATCCTTACCCTCTTCAAGAAAGACGTATAAGGCTTCAAGATACTCTTCAACGCTTTCGCTCAGCTTCATAATCCCACCTAATCAAGAGGCTTTACGTAAATGCTTTTTGCTACCTCTCTGTCGAATGATATAAGAGAACTTCCGAGCTTTATTGTAAAGCTTGGAAATTTTTGCTTAAGCTCAACAACTCTCTTCGGCTGAAGACCGAGTGAGGAAAACCTCTCAAGCAGACTCTTATCTTTTATTAATGTATATACTATTTCGGCTTTCTTCCCTATCTCAAGCTCTTGAAGCGGTATTATAATTGATTTAACCTCTTTTGTATACTTTAGACAGCATTCCCCGCGAGGTATCTCTTTTCCATGCGGACAAAGAGCTGGGTGCCCTAAGAACGTGCATATCTTATCCGTAAGCTCTTCATCAATTATATGCTCAAATTTGCATGCAAATCCCTCGGAAGCCTCTTTTTCAACATCGAAAACTGTGGTTAAAAGAACTTCTGCAAGTCTGTGTCTTCTTATTATTTTTTTAGCTATTTTTCTTCCTCTGCCTATGAGTTTTATTTCCCCGTTTCCCTTTATTTTTATATAACCCTCTCTTACAAGCCTTTCAAGAATATCCTTATCAAATACCTTTAAAAAATTTTCCACAGTATTTTCTTCCTGTTCTTCAAGAACCCATATATATTCAAGAGCTTCTTCAATAATTTCCACAACATCACCCCATAAATGCTCTAAGCAGAATGTTCAAGATTCCGCCTATAATGAAGGCTGTGGGTATTATTGTAATCAGAGCAACCAATGTAAACTTTACCCCTCTCTCCTTTATCATTATAAGCAGATTTGCCAAGCATGGGACGAAGAGTGTTATTGTAACCACGCTTACGATTATCTGCACCGAATCTAATAAGCCTTTTTCGTAGAGTGCAAAGAATCCAGCAGCTCCAAAGTCTCTTCGTAGAAAGCCCAGTATAAATGCACTTGCTGCTTCTCTTGGTAAACCTAAGAGGTTAACTGTAACTGGTTCAAATACTCTGTATAACGTGTTAAGCATGTTTAATTTATCCATTACGAAGAGAAGCAAAGTTCCAAGTATGAATATTGGAACAGCCTCTATGAGATACCATTTAAGTCTTGTCCATGTTTTTATAATGATGTTTGAGAGCTTTGGAACTCTTAAGGGCGGGAGCTCGTATATATAGAAGCTGCTTTCTCCCGTTTTTATAATTTTGCTCAGCATGTAACCGACGAGGACTAATACTATGATAACAACGCCAAACCATATACCAAAGGCTAATATTCCAACACCTGCTATCAAGGATAGAATAACCCCTTGCTGAGCAGAGCAAGGAATTGCAAGTGCTAAGAGATACGTAGCGATAAGCCTCTCTTTAACCGTCGATAATGTTCTTGTTGTTATCGTTGCCATTGTAACGCAGCCGGCTCCGAGTATGAGAGGAATTATTGCTCTTCCGCTAAGCCCTATTTTTTTAAGGACGATATTTACGTAGCTCGCAAGCCTCGGCAAGTAACCGCTATCTTCAAGAATGCCAAAAGCTATGAAAAATGTTGTTACTACTGGTAGAATGATTGCGAATGCGTAGGTTAGAGCCATTGTAAATATTCCATACTCTCCAACAAGCAAATCTTTAATTATTCCATCTCCGAATACTGTATAAACAATTTCTTTTATTTTTGGGTTTATAATTCCATTAAATATTTTTTCCTCCATAAGGTCGACGAGCACGCCGGCACCAAATACACCCACGAAGTAATAGAAGAACAGAATTGTTACGAAAATAAAGAATAGTGAATAGAATGGATGAATTATGTAGTCATCAAGTTTATCTAAAAATGTCTTGTATTTTATCTCTTCCTTTTTTATAATTTCAGAAACTATTCTATCTGCATATTTCTGCCTTGTTCTATTTATTATATAGCCTACTGGTATGGAAAATTTCCTTTTTAATGTGTTTACGACTTCATCTATATGCCTAAGTTCTTTTTCTTTAAGATTCTTTCTTAAATAATCCTTCAGAGTTTCATCCCCGGAAAGTATCATTAGTGCAAGACTCCTTCTTGATATTCTGCTTTCTGGAAGCATGTGCTCAATTTCCTTTACTGCTTTTTCAATTTCATCTGGATATTTTATATCTATTTTAGGAACTTTTGCATTTTTTAGAGAACCGTAGAGCTCTTTAATACCCTTGTTTTCTATTGCCACCGTTGGCACAACTTTAGTTTTTAAGATTTTTTCAAGCTTTTTATAATCTATCAAAATTCCTTTGGAAAGTGCTTCGTCAAACATGTTGAGAGCAACTACTAAAGGCAAGCCAGCCTCCGCAATCTGAATTGCTAAATTTATACCCCTGTCAAGATTCTTCGAGTCAACAACGAGGATAACCTTGTCAATGTGCCAGTTGAGAAGTATGTCTCTTGTAACTCTTTCGTCCTCGCCGTTTGGTATTAAGCTATACGTGCCGGGGGTATCTATTATTTCAACATTTCCATCGAATCTCAGCGGTGCTTGAAAAATTTCAACTGTTGTTCCGGGATAGTTCGATATATTTGCTGATTTATGTGTTAACCTACTGAAAAGAGCTGATTTTCCCACATTTGGATTTCCGACCAGAGCTACTATCTCTTTTTTACCACTCTTATTTGCTGAATATTCACCACAACCTCTGCACATGAATGCCATCGCACCACCCCATTAGGCTAACCTAATAATTAGGCATACCTAATGAAACTATTATTGAAATTTTAAATAAAAGACTCACATACTTAGCTTGAGTGTTGTATGAATTTTTTAAAATAATAATAAGATAGATGCAAGTTTTTGTGTCGAAATAAAGATCTTACTAAAAACAGAGACTAAAGTAAGCATTGTTCCTATAAACGTTGCAAGTGTAAACTGTCATATTCTTTAAATTTTCCTTCGAGATCTTTTGAATCCTTTTTCTTCTGTTTCATCTCTCAAAGGAGCAGTAAACTGCTTTAAATCAATCATTGAGTTGAAGAAAAAGTTTAACCTCAAAAAACAGATAAAAACTGGTAGCAAAATTTACTTACGTAGTGATTATGTTTTAAGAAAATTGAATACAGAATATCTTAAATGAACATTTGACAGAATGATTTTAAATGTTTTTTAATACTTCAAAACAAACACAAAAAAGTCCTATTTTACTCTTTTAAAATCTTTCAGTTGCAAAGCAAAAAGAAAATAATTATAAAACATAGGCTAAGTTCTTACTATTTCTTTCTCTTCCTAAGTAAAGACCTTTTCCTCAAGCTTTCTTAACCTAATTAGAATGTCTTTTATTATTTCCTGATCTTTTCTGAACTTCTCAAATTCAGCTTTTAAGTTCCCTATCTCTATAGTAAACGAATCAATTCTTGCATTGGTCTCATCTATGAATCGAGGCGTTTATTTGTAATTTCAAGAGCAGTTTTCATGCCTTCGATAGCAATTCTAAAGCCTTCAAGAGTTCCTCTAACCTCCCTTTTAAACTCTCTCAGCTCTTGCTTTAAATCGCCTATAATTGCTTCTTTAAGCTTTTCAACCATCTTATCGTATTCCATCTTAAAAAAAGCCTTCAATAGCGTTGAACAAAAAACTTACTCTGCTACAATTTTAGATTAGAGTGATAAAAAAAGTAACAAATATAAATCTTTAGAAAGAAACACGAAAATAACACGCGATTTAACACTTACTATGTTTTATCTTCCCGTTGCTTGCAAGACTCCTTGCGAAAGCAAGGGGAGATGGATGGAAATTTTTTAACGTGGAAAAAAGCAAACCAATACATGTGTTCAGAATGCCTAACTATACAACTTAAAGCGATTGTCAGAGGATTACAGAATAACCTTAGGCTACATGTGCTACCACAGCGCTAAGCTTTGGAATCAAGCTCTTTTTCTGCTTAACAAAAAAGAAGCCAAGCTAAACGTCTATGACCTATACAACAGGCTAAGGAACAGCGTTCACCTAAGGGCTCTGCAGTCGAGAGTCTCGCAAATAGTCTTGGACAAACTCGTCAGAGCTTACAAGAAGCACTTGGAAGATCAGAGTATTGCAAAGCCTAAGCCAAGGAGAAAGCATAGAACAGTAGTCTTCGATAAAACTGGATTTAAGAATTTGTGGAAGCAGAATAAGGCTCAGCTTAAGCAGGAGCTTGAGAAAGCACCTAAAAGAGAAGCACGGCATTGATCTAAGGTTTCTGTGGCTCGAAATCGGCTTGCCACTAAACGAGAAAGCTATCAAAAACGTTCAGATTGCTCCAAAGAGAGATGAGTTCGAGCTGCATTTAATCTATAAAGCTGAGATAAATCCTATAGACTTCAACAGGAGCAAGGTAATGACCATAGACCCCGTCTCTTCAAACTTCTTTGCTATAGTTGTAGAAGGGGTTGAAACGCCTTATATTATAGACGGCAAGGGATTAAAGAGACTGCTTAGAAAGTATTTGAAGAGAATCAAAAAGCTTCAGAGCCTAAAAGACAACTTAAAGAACAAAGACTTGGCTTTTCACAGCATTGAGAAGAGGATAAAGAAGCTCTGGGTTAAGGTTCACAGACTGCTTAGAAACTTCGCTCACACAGTTTCAAACCTCGTTTTAGAGCTTGCTTTAAAGCACAACGTCAAGGAGATAAGGATTGCTGATGGCTTTCAGAACAAGAACAAAGAATCAAACATAAATTCAATAGCAGATCAGATGTTGCACCTATTGCCTCATGGCAAGGCTTTCGAGTATCTTAAATACAAGGCGGAAGAGCTTGGCATATTCGTAGATACAATTAGCGAAGATTACAGCTCTGGGGCGGACAGCCTGCTTAATAAGGCTGTTGCTGAAGAAAGCTGCACCCCAGAGCTTAGAGTTAAAAGAGATCTGTTTAAATCCGTCTTGGGTTTTATAAATGCCGATATCAACGCCTGCAGAAATTTGTTAAAGAAGCTCGGCATATTCGATAGGATAAGCGGTTTAGGTAAGCCCATAAGGCTTAGGATATTCCACAGGTTTAAAGATAGCTCCGCCTACGGAATAAGTAGGAGTAGGGGTGCGTTTTACCAAGCTGTGGGGATAAGGCTCTTGCAAGGGCAAAATCCTCACGAAGCCCTTATAAAGGGGCAGTTTACTCTTCCCCAGATAGATGAGGAATCCATCACTGAAGTCAAAAGGGCTAAAGAATAAGCTTGCTGAAGGTGAAATCAAGGGATGCACATCTGTGCTAACCTGAGGTGAAATTGTTTATATTGTAAGAAGGAATTTTGGGAAAGAAGAAAGCTTATCTGCTGGAAAAATGTTTCTGAGCTTTCCAAACCTAAAAATATACTCTATAGATCTTGATATTATACTTAAAGCTCAGGAAATCGTTGAAAGGTTCAATGTAAAGCAGAGAGACGCTATCCATGCCTCCTGTGCCCTGAAGTTCTGCAACGGCAGAATTATTAGCAATGATTCAGATTTCGACAAAACAGACGGTATCAAAAGAATATTTTGAGCTTTTACTATAGTATTCCAAGGATAAAGGTTGAATATTTCATTATATCCGTAAAGGAAAAATATACAAGCACACCTTTTAATGTCTCTTTCGTCATAGATATCAGGTCTTCTTTTAAGAATTTTTTGAGAATTCTTCTTCTACTTTTAGTAGTCCGTAAAGCTCTACATCCTCCATGAATTTGTCAAAGTCATCACTAACTGTGAAGTCTATCACCTTCTCTATTCTGCTTTTTAAAATACTCTCATCTATATTTTCAGGAACTTCAATGGTTATTGTTTTAGGCATATCCATTATCAAAAAGTTAGCAATCTCACAGCTATGTCTCTTTGAAGTTTGAAGAAAATATTAATATAACTCTCTTACAAGATGAGCGATGCAGGAGGAATAATTCCTTCATAAAAACAAATTTAATTCCCTTACACAATACTCTATATGGTTAACAAAATTTTTTCACTAATTTAGCATTTAAAACTAATCTTTTTTAAAATTTTTAGCTTGAAATTTTCTTTTTAATTTTTGACAGAAATGATGTTACGGACTAAATACATGCCTCCTGTAGGGAGTTATACTTATATAGGTTGAAAATCTAATGAAGTATTCAAGCAAGCATATAGGAGGTAAATACTTGAAGCTGTTATACAAGGGAAAAGCTAAAAACGTTTACGAAATAGATGAAGAAACTGTTCTTATAGAGTTTAGAGACGATATAACTGCAATGGATGGAAAGAAGAAAAGCGAGCTTAAAGGAAAGGGAGAGCTAAACGCAAAGATATCTGCAAAGCTCTTTGAAGTGATCGAAAAAAGAGGCATAGAAACGCACTATATAAAATTCGAGGAGCCAAACAAGATATATGCAAAGAAGGTTGAGATAGTGCCTGTTGAGGTTATATGCAGAAACATCGCTACAGGAAGCTTGGTGAGGAGGTATCCGTTTAAAGATGGAACAGAGCTTAAGAAGCCAATAGTTGAGTTCTGCCTTAAGAGCGATGAGTTCCACGATCCAATGATAAACGAAGACATTGCGGAAGCTCTCGGAATAGCTAACGGAGAAGAGCTTAAAAAGATGAAGGAAATTACGCTAAAAGTTAACGATGTTCTCAAGAGATTCCTTATAGAGAGAGGTATTATACTTGTTGATTTTAAACTTGAATTTGGCAGGTTTAACAACAAGCTCTTGGTTGCAGATGAGATAAGTCCAGATACTTGTAGATTCTGGGATGCAGAAACCAGAGAAGTTATGGATAAAGACAGATTTAGAAAAGATATGGGAAGTGTTTTAGAATATTATAAAGAGGTTGCAAGAAGAGTTCTCTAAGGATGATAAAATGGTAGAAGAAAAGACTCATTTAGATGTTCTAATAGAGCAGGCAAAGGAGGAGAGTTTAAAAGATAGATTCCTAAAAAATAAAATTGTTTTTTTAATAGACAGGCTTGCAAAAATACAGGAAGATATTGATAAAAAGAACATAGATCAAAACTACGGATACCTTGCAATGCTTCTCTATATATTCAGATATATAAAAAAAGAGGTTGGAAAAGATTTAGCAGATAATGTCTTCAAGGCACTGTCCTTTACAAACTGGAACTTCGATGTTTATAAAGATCTGTTAAATGCTGAGGATGAGGAAAAAGAAATTGATATTCTTGCTGAAAAATTTATAAAAGAAGAAAATTTTAAAATTGAAAAAGAGGTTTTAAAGAGCATTATTAGAGATACATGGAGAGATTTGTTATTAGAGAGAGACTTTGAGTTTGATAAAGAGGTTGAAAAAATAAGAAGCTATAAGAAAAAGCTTTACATGCTTCTAAATTCTGATGTAGAAAAGGAAAGAAGAAAAATAGTAGAATTCCTAAAAGAGAAAAAAGCTTTTAAAGTTGATCTGAGGCTAATGAACATAGGCATTGTTCCAACCGAAAGGTGCGTAAACAACTGCAGATTCTGCTTGGTTGATTGGAAGCCGAGCTTAGAAGAAAGAGGCGTTGATCTTACAGATGAAGATTTTAAAAGAATAGCAGACGAGGTTATAAAATTCGCTGGCAAGCACGGACTTATAGTAACTGTCACCGGTGGAGAACCGTTTTTAGCTCTGGATAGAGTGCTCTATATATTAAAAAAGGCAAAAACAAGGGTAGATATTACAACAAGTGCGTTTTGGGCAGAAACCAAAGAAAAAGCAAGCGAGATTATATCAAGGCTTATAAAAGCTGCGAAAAAGAATAAGAATCCTAAGTTCTGGTTTACGCTTCAGCTAAGCTTAGATGCGTTTCATCAAGAAGTTTACAGAAGAAACGGTGAATTTAAGGAGAACGTTCCGCTAAAGAACATTGCAAACATTATAGAGCTTTCTCAGAAGAAATTCAAGGAGCTTGAAGTTGTTTTACTGACAAAATATACAAGATACCAAGATCCAATAGTTTATTTAATTAAGGAGCTTGAAAAGAGGGGATTTAAGCCCAAAATAACGAGGAAGATATATGATAAAAATTTCAAAATAAGCATATATGAAAAAGGAGAATACAAGCACTATCCAGCTTTAATGAAAGCATACATGAGCCTCGGATATGGTAAAGAGATCCTTATTTTCTATACAGCTGTCGAGAGCATAGGCAAAGCCTCTATAATGCACGAATTTGAGTTTCCATACTTCAGAAAAAGAGTTAAAGACTTCTTTGAAGGAAAAAATCCAGAAAAACTTCCAGTAATAGGTTTTGAGGTAAGCGATGATGGAAACGTATATCCGGGAGCGCATGCAATTTTTACATACAGCATAGGAAACGTCTTGAAGAGCAGTCTTGATGATATATTTGAGTTTGCATGCTACGATCCCCTTATAATCTTTTTATCGCTTGATCCGAAAAAAATAGTTGATATTGCCGTTGAAGTGGAAAAGGGACTCGAAGTTTTAAAAGAAAAAGCTTCATCTCCTTTTGTAGCCGTCTATAAGATTCTTGAGAGACCCTCAATGAGGCTGTATATAACGAAGAAGCTTATAGAAACTATGTATCCGAGGAATGTTGTTGAAGAATTGAAAAATAACTTCAACTTCAAAGATATAAAAAAGGAATACTACAAAAATAAGGAAGAGGAAGATGTTTTTATCTATTCATAAAGCCAGCATTACAGAGAGCAGTATGTTACCAGGCATATTGGAATTTCCTCTATATTTTTAACTATACTCTCGCTTATGCTTCCGAGAAGTGTTTTCTTTAACGACGGGCATCTCCTTCCGATAACTATTAAATCGTAATCACCGGTTAATGCTTCTTTAATAATTTCCTTAGAAACCTCTCCCCTTCTCACTATATGCTCGGAATCTATGTATTTATCTATGCCTTTAAAAACATCTTTATTCTCGCCAACGTAGAGAAGTGTTGTTTTTGAACCAAAGGCTTCTGCAACTAAATTTGCAACCTTAACAGCTTCAAGAGAGTGCTTCGTTCCATTAAAGGGGACGAGTATATTTTTAACTCCTCCGCTTTCAATCCCCCTGTATCCAAAAACAAATATTGGGATACTGTAGCACTTTTTAACAACTTTTTCTGTTGTTTTTGCAATTTTTCCCTCATCTCTCCCTCTTTTTATGAACATACATGAATATCTTCCTCCTTTAGCTTCTTTAACAATTTCCTCTGATGGATATCCTTCTCTAACCTTTATTTCTATTCTATCTCTTGGAATGCCGAATTCCTTTAAAATTTCTATAGCACTGTTAAACATCGGTTTTACTCTTGTATTGTAGTAGCTTTCCTTTATTTTTTTAAAAACATCACCGTTCATATGCTTCTCCAAGCTTATAAATGTCGGAATATTTCTGGAGTATTTTGCTAAATAGCTCAATTTTATTGTATGAAGCAGTGTTATTTCTGAATTAAATTTTGAAGCAAAAACAGCCAAATATTTTAGCATGTCTACAGTTTCTTCAGAATAGTCTATCGGAACCAAGAGGTTTTTAAACACTTTCATGATGAATATCTAATAATTTAACTAATAAAAATCTTTCTGCAATTGTTAATTCGTCATGATTTTCAATGGTATTTTCAGAAATATTTGAAGTGGATAACGCCTGAAAAAAAATGTTAACATGAAAACTTGATGGAGGAATTTTATGGAATATGCACAGGTAAACACTACGGTTCAGCTTGTAGTATTGGCTATATTCATAGGAACCTATATATTAATCTTTACGGAAAAAATGCATAGAACAACAGCATCATTACTTGGAGCAGTATTAATGATGCTTGTTGGAAAGTATTTCGGTATTTTAACACCTGAAGATATTATTCATATGATAGAATTTGAAGTAATATTTTTGCTTGCTGGGATGATGATGATAGTTGCAGTTTTAATGCCCACAGGTTTTTTTGAATTTTTAGCGATAAAATCTGTTAAGCTGGCTAAGGGGAATCCGTGGAAAATGATGATAATTCTTGGAATTGTAACAGCGGTTTTATCAATGTTTGTAGACAATGTCACAACAGTGCTTTTGATGGTTCCTATAACCGTTATGGTTGCCAATACCTTAAGGATTAGTGCTGTTCCTTTGCTCCTTGTTGAAGCTCTACTTTCTAATGTAGGTGGTGTTGGAACGCTCGTAGGTGACCCCCCAAATGTCATGATTGCTGCTGCTACAGGATTTACTTTTATGGATTTTATAGTTCATTTAATGCCCATAGTAATTGTGGCACTGTTTTTTTCCCTATATACTTTAAAATATCTCTATAGGGATTACATAAGTAGGATACCCGAGAATGTGGAAGATGTCATGAAAATTAATGAATATGAAATGATAAAAGATCCAAAAACAATGAAAAGAACCGTTGCAATATTATTATTTACAATCTTCTTATTTATAATTCATCATAAGATAGGCTTAGAGCCTTTTGAGGTTGCAATGCTTGGTGGTATTCTTGCTATAGTTGTTAATAGAGCAGATCCACATAAGGTTCTTCTGGAGATTGAATGGTCCACATTATTCTTCTTTGCAGGACTCTTTATAGTTGTTGGCACTGTTGATAAGGTAGGCATATTAGCAATGATTGCAGAGGAGATAACAAGCTTCGTGCATGGAAATTATATTCTTGCAACAATATTAATTTTATGGATATCTGCTATAGCATCTGCCATTGTTGACAATATACCATTTACAGCTGCAATGATACCAGTTGTAAAGCATATGGGCGAACTGGGAGTAGATGTCAATCCAATATGGTGGGCATTAGCAATTGGTGCTGGTTTTGGTGGCAATGGCACACCTATAGGTTCGAGTGCAGGTGTAATTGTTATTGGTCTAAGTGAGAAGTATGGTCACCCTATAACATTTAGAGAATGGCTACATAAAGGCACGCCAGTAATGATAGTGAGCTGTATTATAGGTTCTATAGCATTATTGTTATTTACAGAATATTTCTATTGAACATGGTAAGTTACAGCTTTCTTTTAATTTTTTCTCTCGCAACCGGTAGAAGAACTGTAACTTTTGTTCCCTTATTTACTTCGCTTTCAATCTCGATTTTTCCTTTATGCATATCAACAATTATCTTTGAGATGTAGAGCCCCATGCCAACTCCAGGGAACCTTCTCGTTGTCTTGCTTTCAACTTGATATAGCGGATCAAATATGTATTTAAGCTTTTCTTTCGGAATTCCTATGCCAGTATCCTCTATTATTACTTCGATATATCCGTTTTCAAGAATCCTCCTTCCCAAATGCCTGTGCTTAACTTTTATATAAACCTTTCCGCCTTCTTTATTGAATTTTATTGCATTTGAAAGGATTGATGTAAAAAGGAACACAAGTTTACTTTTATCTCCCTCTATATTTGGTAAATTTTCCTCAAAATTTTTATGTATCTCTATTTTCTTGTTCAAACTCAAAATACTAACGTTTTTTAAAGATTCTTCAATGATATCAACTATATTAACATGTTCTTTTACTAAACCTATAATATTTCTCTTACTTGCTTCAACAAGGCTTTTTGCTGTATTTTCAAGTCTTGCAATGTTTGATTTCATTTTCTCTAAGACTAAGGGATCAACAGTTCTTTCATCGAGAAGTTCGCTCACAAGCATCTTTAAAACGGCAATCGGTGTTAGAAGTTCATGCGAGACGTTTGATAGAATATTATCTTTACGCTTAAGAATCTCTTCGATTTCATCTCCAAGATCTCTAACTAATATAAGCTTTTTATCTTCAAAAGGTATCGTTATAAATTCTTCATCAACAAAGATTAAGCTTAGTGCTTTGTCTTCATATTTAAAATTAAAAATTGGACACTCAGTTCTGCATTCGTGTTTATCTTCTTTACATTTTAGTTTTGATCGTATAACGTTTTCATTTCCAAATACAACATCCATATCGCAGTTCTCATCGATGAACACTATAGAAAGAATGTCGCAGAGAGATTTTGAGAAAGCTTTGAAGTATTTCATATCGTAATATTTTCTTTGTGTGTATATAAAGGTTTTATGTTTCGAAAGAATACAACTTTTAATATATATGTAATTAATAAATTATTCTTTAATTATTATACCATCTCTTATTTTTAACTGTCTCTTCGCTCTCTTCCCTATTTCTGGGTCGTGAGTAACAATTACTAATGTTTTTCCTTCTTCTTTATTTAATTTCTCAAGAATTTCGATAATTTTTCTTCCTGTTTTTGTATCAAGGTTTCCGGTTGGTTCATCTGCAAGTATAACTTCTGGATTGTTAGCAAGAGCTCTCGCAATCGCAACTCTCTGTTGCTCTCCACCACTAAGCTCCCTTGGCTTGTGGTGCTCCCTACCTTCTAAGCCAACCATTCTTAGAAGTTCTTTCGCTCTTTTAATTCTCTTTCTTCTATTAACGCCAGCAAACCACATCGGCAGTGCTACATTTTCAAGAGCAGTTAAGGTTGGTATTAGGTTGAACTGCTGGAAGACAAATCCTATTTTTTTAAGTCTTATCTTAGCAAGTTCTCTATCACTTAGTCTGCTTATATCTCTGCCATCTATGTAAACCCTTCCTTTTGTTGGTCTGTCTAAGCCACCAATTATGTTCATTAAAGTGCTTTTTCCGCTACCACTTGGACCCATAATTGATATATAATCTCCACTCTCTATTTTGAGGTTTATACCTCTAAGAGCAACAACCTTTGCTTTGCCAAGCTTGTATATCTTGTGAACGTTTTCAAGCTTTATCATTCTTCAATTTCCCTTCTTTTCTTCACTTTTCTATAAATTAGATATATTAACAGCAAGACTGCAATAAGCAGAGGTATGGAGTATGACGATTCTCCTTTCTTAGATCCCACATATATAGAAAACTCTTTTTCATCTCTGTATAAATTTCCAACTTCATCGTAGTATGTTAAGATAACTCTGAAGGTATAGCTTCCGCTTGTTGCTGAATTATCAACCTCTAAATCATATATAGCTGTTGCTGTATCGTCTGGCTCTAAGCTTCCCAAGAATGACACCTTCTCTCCGCTAAACGCCTTAGGATATTTGAGCACAGCTTTTATTGATTTTGCTTTCTGCTTCCCTATGTTCTCAAACTGAACAGAAAGTGTAAAAGAAGAGCCCGGGAAAAGCTTTTCTCCTTTCTCTGGAGAAATATCTACACTTGATATCTCAAGCTTCGGTTTTTCTTTCTCTGTTACGTATATTTCAAAGTTCTTTTTTTCTTCAATAAACCTTTCATCGTATCTATATCTAACAATTAGCGTAAAGTTGTATAATCCGGATTTTATATCTTTGGAAGTCTTTAAATTAAAAATTGCTGTTGCTCTCTTATCTCTTTCTAAGCTTCCCAAGAATTCTTCATTCTCACCGGTAAAGTATTCTGGAACTATGAGCTCAAGCCTAACACCTTTCGCTGTATCTTTACCTATGTTTTCAATTGTTATCTGGAGGGAGAAGTCCTGATCAGGATATATCAAGCTTGGTGATGTATTAATACCGGCGAGAACAATTTTTGGTTTTCCAACGAATTTTAATCCTATGTAGAGAATTTTTTCTTCAGTTTTCATGTTTGGATTCTTATATCTAACCTTTATAGGTATAAGGTAGCTTCCGGGCTTTACATCGTTTACGTGAATAGAAAATGATGTTTCTATCTCTTCTTCTTGAAGAACTGCACCAAAGAACTGTTCACTTTCAAAGGCTTCCTTCGCTCTTTTTGTATAAAAAATACTTGATCCTATAGGTGTTATATAATTGTTTTGAACAATTTCAACTTCTACTTGCGTAGCAAAGTCTGTTCCTAAATTTTTTAATGTTATATTTAAAATTTCATCTTCTCCTATATAGAGCTCCTCAGGTTCAACATCTACTACAACAAAATTTACATTGCTTCCCTGTGCATAAACCGAGCAGAAGCAGAGCACAGAAAAGATAAATATAAACATTCCTATGCTCAAGGGTTTTACCGAAGTTTCCATAGCAATATTAATTAAAGATACTATCTAACAAGAAACTTGCAATAGAAATGTTGCCCAGCTGGAGGACCCGTGCTCATCCTGAGCGTTGCACGAGCCATGGCGGCTGGGCATTTATATAGTAGAGTGGTAACGTGAGCAATTAGTTTATCAACGTTAAAAAACATTTCAGCTTAGATATTAATTTTGGAGCGTGAGAAGATGAGAATGCTCTTAATTCATGCTGATTATATTAAATACGAGGCAAAGAGTAAGACAAGAATTGCGGAAGAGATAGGAGATGAACTAAAAACTCAAGGTGCTGAGAACTGCCTCGTCGCATTTATAGCCGTTGAGAGTGCTGACGAAAAGAACAAGGATTTTGTCGTTGAAAAAGCTAAAGAAGAAATATTAGACGTATACAATAGGGTTAAAGCCGATTGCATATTTATCTATCCATATGCACATCTTAGCTCAGATTTGGCTAAACCAAGCTTTGCAGTAGAGGTTTTGAGGGAGCTTGAAGATAAATTAAAAGAATATAATGTGAAAAGAGCTCCATTTGGCTGGTATAAGGCATTTGAACTAAAATGTAAAGGTCATCCTTTAAGCGAGCTTTCAAGGGTTATTGTTCCAGAAGAAGCTAAAAAAGAGAAGGAAATTGTCTCGACAGCCTTAAAAGCTGAGGAAAAGATGAAATCATACTGGTATATACTCACACCAGAGGGCAAGCTTATAGATGCAGATGAATTTGATTTTTCAGGTTATGAGAACCTAAAAAAACTTTACGAATATGAAAAGAAAAAAGTTAGAACGGCAAGAGAGCAACCGGCACATATAAGAATAATGCTCGATCATGAGCTCGTTGACTATGAACCGGCAAGCGATCCGGGAAATTTGAGGTGGTATCCTAAGGGTGTTATAATAAAAAGACTTCTTGAGAGTCACGTAAGCAACATTCTCGCAGAATACGGTGCTATGGAAGTGGAAACTCCTATTATGTATGCTTTTGATCATGAAAAGCTGAGCAAATATTTGCATAGGTTTCCAGCAAGGCAGTATACTCTAAAATCCGGAGATAAAGAATACTTCTTGAGGTTTGCAGCATGCTTCGGGCAGTATCTGATAATGCACGACATGCAGATAAGCTATAGGCATCTGCCTCTAAGACTCTACGAGCTAACCCATTACAGTTTCAGAAGGGAGCAGAAAGGTGAGCTGAGTGGTTTAAAGAGGCTTAGAACGTTTACAATGCCAGATATGCACACTCTGTGCAGAGATATGGATCAGGCAAAGGAGGAGTTTAAAAATCAATACATGCTTGCAATGAAGTATATGAAAGACTTGGAGCTCGACTATGAGGTTGTTATAAGGTTCATTAAGAGTTTCTACGAGGAAAATGAGGATTTTGCAAAAGAACTTGCAAGACTTGTAAACAAGCCAATACTTATAGAGATGTGGGATGAAAGATTTTTCTATTTCGTAATGAAGTTTGAATTTAACGTTATAGACAGTATAGGAAAAGCAGCAGCACTATCTACCGTGCAGATAGATGTCGAGAACGCCGAAAGATTTGGAATAACGTTTGTTGATGAAGATGGAAAAGAAAAGCATCCTATCCTTCTGCATGCGAGTATTAGCGGAGGAATTGACAGAAATCTCTATGCACTCCTCGAACAAGCATGGATCAAAGCTAAAAAAGAAAATAAGAAGCCAATGCTACCTATTTGGTTGAGCCCCATCCAAGTTAGAATAATACCCGTTAGCAGTGCATACTTGGAGTTTTGTGAAAAATTGCTCAAGGAGCTTTCGAACTTTGCAAGAGTGGACTTAGATGACACAGACGATACCTTGCAGAAAAAAATTAGAAAAGCTGAGAAAGAATGGATACCATTTATAGTAGTTGTCGGAGAAAAAGAGGTTAAGAGTGATAAGCTGAGTGTTAGAGTAAGATCAGAAAACGTAGTAAAGGAAATGACAAAAGACGAACTCATTGAGATTATAAAGAAAGAATGTAAAGGAAAGCCTTTCAGAAAGCTTACCTTACCAAAAAAACTATCGAAAAGACCAAAATTTAGATAAAATTTTTAAGTTACATTTCTATCTCTCCGTTGTTTGCAAGATCCATTCAGCAAGGGAGGAAATACGCAAGGTTAGCCGAGGAAGCGGTAGATGGAAATATTTGCTAACGTTAGTGCTGGCAAATGCGATAGCTTAAGCCTTAGCTGAGCTGATAAGCTCGATTCTAACAACCTGACCGCTAAGCATGGGTATAGTGGGTAAGTAGCTCCACCACCGTTTATTGGGCAGGAGTAGAGGGCGTCCTAACCAAGCTGCGGGGTAAGGCACCTGGGGCAAGGGTGTAAACTCCCCATGAAACCCTGCCTGTAAGGGTGGGGTAGTTCACTGTTATTAATTCAAATTTTTATATTATTCTTACTTGGCACTTTTTTACGTAAGATATTATTATCTTTTAACTCCAAATACTTTTAAACTGAAACAAAAGATTTATATTTTTAAGCCTCTTGTAAGAATATAGGTGGGGGATATGCCGTTCTACATAAATGGACTTGAATACCTTGGTAGACCCGTTAAGATTAGGGGAAAAACTGGTAAGGTGGAAGCTAAGAGATTCGTTACCCTCAAGATTACAGATAAAATGCCCACTATGGAGGAAGTAATAGAAATTGCAAAGAAAAATCCGAGAGTAAAGAAGGTGTGGGTAATGGAAATTAACGGTAACAAATGGAGAAAAGTTCTCCCAGAAGGCAAAGGTTCGATATCTGTTGATCATCGTTCTTAGGTTCTTTAAGTTTTTCTCTCTGGATATCTTCCTGAAGGAGAATTTTTATGCTCCTTAATATTTTAATTAAAAAATAAGTTGGTAAATGCAATACTTGTTCAAAATGAGCATTATTGCCTCTTCTTTTTCTTATCTTTCTTCTTTATAGGGTAAACGAGAACTTGAACAACGTCACCAACCTCAATTCCAACAACTTCTCTTTCTATTTCGGGGATAACGATTCTGTATCCTTCTCTTACTTTAGCCTTAAATAGGGCAGAATCAAGAAAAAAATCCCTTTGCGATGCTTCCTACGATGTTGAGAATTTTCTCCTCATCTACACTGCTAATGTCTATTTTAGTCATGCCTATATTTGACTATTTTTCCGAGAATGACATTAAACTACATTAAATGTATTTAAATGTCATGAAATTTATGATTGTAATTAGAGGGATTGCACATAAAAAATGTGCAGATGTCTCTTATATATCTTAAAAGAAAGTAGAGGTATGCAGATGAGGGGGGTTTTTAATACCTTTTCTTTTGCTATTTTAGGAGATTTTGGTGGAGATTTGTTAGGGAGAGAGCAATATTTTAGAACAGGGAAAACAGCTCCTAAATCAAACACAAGAGACTATAAGGGAAAAATTGCTTCCAATAGTGGTCTTAGAGGAGCTAAGAGAGAAGTATTTACTATTTAAGCCAGAATACTTTGTAATAGATGAAGGAAAAGAATATGAAGTAAAAGTTCTTGTGCTCGATGAAAGCGAGGTTAACAGTGTAACACTTTACTACTCAGTAAACGGAAAGCAGAAATCGGTTAAAATGTCAAAGACTACATGCTTAGAAATACCGAATATCCAAAATATAAATCTGATCTTCTACGGTTGCTATGGGGCAAAGATACCAGCACAGAAAGCAGAAACATATGTAGAGTATTATGTGGAGGTCGTTGATAAGGACAACAACAAAGCAAAAATACCGATAGGATTCTACTATGTAACCAAGATTTCTGGAAAGAAAGTTTTAATCGTTGATCCAGAAATGAAACTATGGTTCGTTGCTATGAACTACAGAGAACTTAAAGATACCTTAGAGAAAGCGCTGGTTTACAGAATGAACGTAGAAGGTTTAAGCGACCTTGTAGATTCTGGAAAGAAATTTGAAAGGTTTGCGGGAAAGTTGATAACAAGAAAAAAGTGGGAAATGATTTCCGACGACTTCAAGATACTAATAGTTCAGCCAGAACAGCTGAGAGAATACCTAAGCAGGTTCAATCCAGATGTAGTTTTAATATCGAATACATGGCTAAGACCGTGGGATCTGGAATATACTCATGACTCTCTCAGCAGTCTGATAAGCTATCTTAGAAAGAGGAATGCTGAACTAATAGTTACCCATGGAAGCCTATACGATCAGCTTGTATGGACGAGTTGCAAAAGAGAGCGTGCAGTGAGAATTGGCGCTAGAGGACATGTAGGCGATAAAATAGAGGTATACAATGATAAAAGTTTGGCTGTAGCACTCGGTCTTTATCCTCTGCCATTACTTGAATATGCGATGGATAGATTAGCTGAAAGCGCCTGCAACATACCAGAAGTAAGATATGAGCTAAGCATTGCAATAGGCTCCACACCATTAATAGTTCCCTACGTTCCCTTCAGCGGAAATCTTCTCGTAGAGGAGGAGCATGAGGTAACAAAGGGCTTAGGTAGGCAGTTTAATAGGGATGTTTGAAAATAAATACAGTAAGGTGTATAAAAGATGTTGTAGCAAGCGGTGATTAGCAAAACTTACGTAAGCGGGATTTAACTCTATTTTTCACATTGACGAGGAAGAGTTTAAGATAGAGCAGCCGGCGTTTTTTGGGCTTTAAAACTGCGAAGCTCTCGTTGCCAAGCAATCGAAGCCAGAATCTGCGACTGTGTGTTTTTTCGTTTTTCACATCAGCTAAGAAATCTGAGCTTGTGCATATACAGATTCTCTGAGAGATCACTGAAATGTTACTTGTATCATGATATGAACATGCCAGTGCTTTCTCTTTTTTCCCGATCTCGCTTCGCAGTAGGTGCTCCTGTTGTCCACTCTAATTCCGGTAGAATCGCATGCTAAAATGTTGCTTTCCTCTTTAAAAAGCTCTTCATAGAACCTCTTGTTCTTATGCTCAAGTAATACTTTTACAAATATCTCATAAATTTAAGACCTCTTCGTCTTCATGTTGTCCTTTCGCTAATAAGTGCATATATAAAACTTGCAACAGAGCAATTTTTCTTTTAAATTCCCGCTCAAATCTTAACTTAAAGATGCCTAAAAACGCGGTGATTATTATTACCGTGGTCGAAATTAATACTTTATGGCTCTCGATAAATTGCGTGATACCTTCTATAGACATAAAACTATATTAGAAGTCCAGAGGATTATAAAAATTTCTAAAATCCTCTCCTTGAGTTTATTGATCAACAATAGCTTAAATTATTACAAGTTCCATATTATTTTTTGATTATTTCGATGAAGTTCTTCAGAAATTCTTTATTTTCTTCCTCTAAACCAATGCTTACCCTTATATAGTTTCCGTGCAATCCTTTGAGGTTGCTCATGTTTCTTACTATTATCCCTCTTCTCATAAGCTCCTCCACAACTTCATCTGCATTTCTGTTGAGCTTTATTAGCAGAAAATTAGCCCTCGAAGGATAAACCTTGATATCCTCTACGCCAGAAAGTTCATTGAAAAGAAATTCCCTCTGGCTTTTAACAAGGTTTACGGTTCTTTTTAGGTGGTCTCGATCCTTCAATGCTAATACTCCAGCTTTCTGAGCGATACTGCTTACATTAAACGGTAGCTTTATTCTGTGCAGATAGTCGGTAACTTCTTCACAGGCTATCGCATATCCGAGCCTTAATCCAGCTAATCCGAATGTCTTCGAAAAGCTCCTTGCCACAACGAGATTTTCATACTCGTTAACAAGTTTTACATAGCTTATTCCCGAAAATTCTGCATAAACCTCATCCAAAACAACCGCTACCTCTTTATTTAGGATTTTTATTAAGTCGTCTTCCTCTATAATATTTCCAGTTGGATTGTTGGGAGAGCATATAAATACGAGCTTCGTTCTCTCATCAATTTTTTCGCTTATCTTGTTAGCCTCGAATTCAAAGTTTTTATCTTCCCTAAGCTGAATGTTGACAACTCTTCCGTTAAAAATTTTTATAAGGGTCTCGTATATGGGAAATGTCGGTATTGGAACGATAGCTTTTTCTCCTTTATCTAAAAAGAGCTTTACAAAGAGCTCTAAGGCTTCATCGGATCCATTTGTTACCGTTATATTTTCCTTCTTCATTCCTACGTATCTTGCTATGGCTTCTCTGAGCTCTTTGGATTCTTGATCTGGATAGAGGTGAATGTTACCTATATCTTCTTTTAAAAATTTCAGAACACTTGGTGGTGCTCCCAGAGGATTCTCGTTTGATGCAAGCTTTATTACTTTTTTTAATTTATATTTCTTTGCCACATCTTCTTTTCTCTTCCCAGCCTTGTATTTTTCAATATTCCTTATCCATTCTCTTATGAGCTTCACGCTTTTTTATTGTTTCTTATCCTTTAAAAATATTTATACCAAGAAGGACAATACTACTCTGGTGATAAAAATGAAGATAACATACTACGGACATGCGTGCTTCATGATAGAAGGTAGCAAGAAGATACTTATAGATCCTTTCATAACCGGAAATCCTCTGGCAAATGTAAAGCCAAGCGACTTGAAGCCAGATATTCTGCTCATAACGCATGGGCATGGCGACCACCTTGGGGATGCTGTAGATATTGCAAAAAATTCTAAGCCCATAGTTGCATGTATATATGAAATATCTCTTTTCTTGGGAAAACATGGAGTTTCATGCGAACCCATGAACATAGGCGGTAGTATAAGCGTTGACGGTGTAAAGATAACGATGGTTCCCGCACTTCATTCAAGCAGCGTTGAGGGAAGCTTTTCAAGCGATGCATGCGGATTTGTCGTTGAGATTGACAACAAGACTATATACCATGCCGGCGATACAGCGCTTTTTAGAGATATGAAAACTATAGGAGAGCTCTTTGAAATAGATGTCGCAATGCTTCCTATTGGCGATAGGTTTACGATGGATGCAAAGCAAGCGGCTATAGCTGTTAAGTGGCTCAAAGCCAAGAAGGTTATTCCAATGCACTATGCAACATTCCCGATAATAGAAAAAAGTCCAGAAAAATTTGTTGAAGAGGTAAAGAAGGTAAGCGATGCGGAAGTTCTGATTGTTAAGCCTAATGAAAGCATAGAGATTTAAGGTGAGCGGCTTGAGAGTTGGAGTAGCGGGAGCACTCGGAAGGATGGGCTCGCTTATATCAAGACGAGTCTATAATGAAAGCGACATGGAGCTAATATGTGCATTTGAAAGAGATGACAACGAGAATATAGGCAGAGACCTTGGCGAGCTCATAGGACTTGGGAGTATAGGTGTAAAAATAGACAGAAGCAGCGATATGAAGGATGTTTTGAAAGAAAAGAAGCCAGATGTTCTCATAGACTTCACATCCCCAGATGCAACGCCGAAAATCGCAAGAGCGTGTGCCGAAGAAGGCGTTAGCCTTATAATAGGAACCACGGGAATAAGCCCGGATAAGCTTAAGGAAATAGAGGAGCTCATAGTTAAAAACGGGGTTTCTGCAGTTATATCCCCGAACATGTCCCTCGGAATGAATGTCCTTTTTAAGCTCGTCAAAATTGCCGCTGAGGTTTTGAGAGATAAGGATTACGATGTGGAAATTATAGAGGCTCACCACAGATTTAAAAAAGATTCTCCAAGCGGAACAGCTCTGAAGATAGGTGAAATTGTAGCAAAAGCTCTCGGAAGCCCTCTCGATGAGGTTGAGAGATACAGAGGTAGGGGAATATTTGAGAGAAAGAAAGGAGAAATAGGCTTCAGCGTTATAAGAGCTGGAGACATAGTCGGCGAGCATACAGTAATGTTCGCAACCCTCGGGGAGAGGCTTGAAATAAGGCATGTAGCTCATAGCAGAGAAGCTTTTGTAAACGGAGTTATAGCTGCAGTAAGATTTTTAAAGAATGCTGAAAAGGGAAAAATATACAACATGTTTGATGTGCTCGGATTAAGGGGATAGAGATGTTAGATACGATATGGGTTGAGAAGTATAGACCAAAAAAGCTCGATGAGATTGTGGGTCAAGAAGAAGTCGTTAAAAGGCTTAAGGGATATGTGGAAAACAGAAATCTGCCAAATCTTCTTTTTGCAGGCCCGCCTGGCACTGGAAAGACTACAGCAGCTCTCGCTCTCGCAAGGGAACTCTATGGAAGGGAGTGGAGAGCAAACTTTCTCGAACTTAATGCAAGTGATGAAAGAGGAATAGATGTTGTTCGAACAAAGATAAAAGACTTTGCGAGAACGATGGCTATAGGCGGAGCTTTTAAGATAGTCTTTCTCGACGAAGCTGATGCACTAACAAAAGATGCACAGCATGCACTGCGTAGAATAATGGAGATGTATGCCTCAACATGCAGATTCATACTGAGCTGCAACTATTCGAGCAAAATTATAGAGCCAATACAGTCGAGGTGTGCACTCTTTAGATTCAAGCCCTTAGACGATGAGGCTGTAAAGAAGAGAATAATGTATATAGCGGAGAAAGAGGGACTTAAGCTGACGGAAGATGCTGTAAAGGCTATAATATATATAGCCGAAGGAGACCTAAGAAAAGCTATAAACACGCTGCAGTCAGCCGCAGCCTTTGGAAAGGAGATAGATGCAGATACGATATATAAGGTTGTCGCAAGAGCAAGACCAGAGGAAGTTAAGGAGATAATACTAAACGCGCTAAAGGGCAACTTTATACAGGCACGAGATAAGCTTAGAGAGCTTATGATAAACTACGGAATGAGCGGTGAAGATATAATATCGCAACTTCATAGAGAAAGCCTTGGTTTAAAAATTCCGGAGAGAGCAAAGGTAGCCTTGGTGGATGTAATAGGAGAATACGATTTTAGAATAAGAGAAGGAAGCAATGAACTTATTCAGCTCGAAGCACTCTTAGCACAGTTTCTCAGAATAGGGAGAGAGATCAAGGAAGGGAAGTATGATTAGAAAGATTTATCTTCTATGAATGAAAACCCTTAAACATGGACATAAACTATATACTCCAGAACATTACTAAACCGCCATATATTTATGTTCTCGTTGGAGTTTCTTTGCTTGTTGTTCTTATTTTAATAATTTTCGTGAAAAAAAGAAGAAAAAGGAGAGAAGAAAGCGAACATATAGAGTTTGAAGAAGAATTTAGAGAGGAATTTGAAGAAGGGATTAGAGACAGAGAGCATGAAGCAGAGAAGTTAAGGAAGGAAAAGGAGGAGTGTGAAAGGGAACTTTCCGAAATTAAAGAAAAATTTTCAAAAGAAATTGAAGAAAAAACGAGAAAAATAAAGGGGCTTGAGAAAAAATTAAGTGAATATAAAGAGGACATCTTAAAAATAAATGCACTTAGAGATGAAGTTGAATACCTTCAAAAACGCTTTGGCGAGCTTGAGCAGGAGAAAAAGAAGGCTATAGAGGAGTGCGACAATAGAGTAAAGAAGGAGAGGGAAGCGTGTGAAGAAAAAATAAAAAAGCTTGAAGAAAAGATGGAAAACATGATAGCAGAGTTCGAAGTGGAGAAGCAGAGGATCAGAAACGAGCTTCAGAAGAAAATTTACGAGCTCGAAGAAAAGCTTAAGAGGGCTCAGGAAACCATAGAAAGGAGCGAAGAAGTATTCAACGAAAGGCTTAAAGAGGAGCTTAAAAAGAAAGATAAAGAATGCAGAAAAAGAATAGAGGAAATAAAGGAGAAAACTAAGTTAACTCTTGCAGAAATTAAGAAGGAAAAGGATGTCATTATAGAAGAACTTAGAAAGGAAAATAACGCTCTTAAAAATGAAATAAATGAATTGAAGGAAAAAATAAGGATGCTTGAAATAGAGAGGCTTTAGGTGGTAGATATGGACTATACTATACCTCTTGCATCTGGAGTGGTGTTTTTTTTAATTACAACGCTTATATTTTTCTCTAAATATAGAGAAGCAAAAAGAAGAGTTTTAAATCTGCAGGTTGAGCTTTCGAATCTCGACACAGAGAGGGTAGAGCTTACAAGAGACATAGAACACCTTAAAGATGAGAACAGGCAACTAAAAGAGGAAATTGAGAAAATAAGGAAGGAGTATGAAAAAAGGTTTGAAGAGCTTAAGGAAAAAGAGATGAAAGTTAAAGAGCTTGAAGAAAATTTAAGAGAAGAGATGCTTAAAATAAGTGCAATAAAAGAGTCTCTTGAGATGCACAGAAAAAAGATAGGTATCCTTGAAGAAGAGAAAATAGAGCTTGAAAGGAAGATATCAAAGCTGAAAGAGGAATATGAAAAGAAAATAGATGAAGTCAGAAAGAAGGCTGAGCTGAGAGAAAGGGAGCTAAAGGAAAAAACAAAGGAACTCGTTAAGAAGTATTTTGAAGAAAAGGATAAAACAATTGAAGAGCTTAGAAGGGAGAACGAGGAGTTAAAGAAGAAGGTCGAAGTTTTGAAGGAGAGGCTAAGCTTGTGGGAGGCTGTCGGCGATCTTGAGTAGATCAGCCTATATATCTCGTCTCCTCTTCGCTCGGTTCCTTTTGTATTATTCCTAAATCTTCTATTATTCTTCTTTCAACCTTTGTTATTTCGGCAATTTTTTTCTTTGAGGCTTTTGCTTTTTCTTTCAGCTTTTCGACATCTATTTCTACTTCTATAAGCTCAGTTAAAACTCTTAGCACGGCTAAAGCTGCATTGTGATCTATGTATAGCCCAGAGGTTTCTCCCATTAAGCATACACCGTCTATTCCTCTTAGCTTTCCCAGTGCAAGAAGAAGCCCGCTTACCCCAATTAATTGACCGACTGCATCTCTCTTCACAACAACGCCAAGCTCTTCAAGCTTTTTAACAAACTTCTTGCTTGTAACTGCAGCGAATACCTTAGGCTTTTCAACAAACCTGCCCACACCTAAGCCGCCGAGAGTGTATATTGTTTTTATTCCGAACTGCTGTGTAAAATTCAAAATCTCTTCGGTAAGCTTATACTGACCCTCTGGAGAAGTGCTTTGAGTATTTCCGGTAACAATTATAAATTCTTTTTCATCCTTCTTGTAGTAGTAAAAGCTGTTCTTCATTGGAGCTATCAAGCCGCTCTTTCTTATAATAACGTTTGGCGGAAACGTGTCTGAATAGAGCGTTGCAAACTTCTTTGCCCTAAGCTCTCTTATAAGATACTTTGCTGCAATTTTTCCAACATTTCCTATCCCGGGCAAACCCTCAATTAAAATTGGATTTTCAAGCTTAGGTTTTTTATAAACCTCAATCTTAAATTTCATTTATTCATCTCCTTATATTTCACCTCTAGCTTTAAGAATTTCAAGCTTGAGCTTTCTCCTATATTTTCCAAACCTATCCTCTGGAGAGAATCTTGGAGGATGCGGGGTTACAGTATTCTCACCACAGAGCTTGCACACATCTTTAAGTGTGTAAATCTTGCATTTCTTGCAGAACTTCAAAACGCTCATTTCACCCTCACGAATTTACCTTCTCCACCGTTCTTTTTTATGTAATCGAGAACGAAATCTGTAACTTTTTTCAGAGCTTCTTCTGCTGTTTTATAATCCTGAGCCTTTATAACAACCTTATATTTTGGTGCACCCACGTAGAATATATCAATTTTTGCTCCATCGAGAGATAAATTTTTAGCCTTTATGAGAGTATCCTTTATAACCTCAACACCATTGCTTTTGCTGCATCTAAGCTCGAAATATCCAGAAATTTTAACCTCTGGAAGGGTTACGTTCTCTTTAACAACTTTAATCAGAACATCTTTCCATTTCTTAGGTATTCTTAACCCTTTTAAAGCTTTTTCTCCAAACTCTACAATTTCCTCGAATCCATCATATATCTCCCCAAATTTTTCTTCGAGTTTAAATCCAACCTTCTGATAAGCCTCATCAAGTGTTGCACCAAGCTCTTTAGCCATTATTTCGAGAAGCTTCTCCGCTTTCTGTGCTCGTTTCCACTCCTGAATTTTCTGCTTTCTTTGGGATTGTGTAACTCTTCTTATTGAAAGATCAATATGCCCCTTCTTTGGATTTACCTCTAAAACCTTTGCAACAACTTTCTGTCCTTCTTTAACAAAGTCTCTTATGTTCCTTATCCACGTGGATGCAACCTCACTTATGTGAATATAGCCCTCTTTACCCCCATACTCATCGAGCTTGCAGAATGCACCGTGAGGTTCTACCTTCGTTATTGTGCAGATTACAAAGTCCCCTTTGCTTGGATAAGGATCCTTACGCCTTACCATTATTCAAGCACGCTCACAATTTTTGTTAATATCTTAGCCTTCCCCCCAGTAGGCTCGGCAAGAGTTCTTCCGCATACTAAGCACTTAACAACCGTAGAGGCACAACCAAATATAACTTGCTCATTCCCGCAGTCGTTGCACTTAACTCTCAGAAACTTGCTTCTTGGCTGAGTTATCAGCTCCATAATAACACCTCGCAGCTTATACTTCTACAAGCTCAAACCTTTTAACCCTAAAACCTTTTATGCTGTGCGACTTACCACAAACCTTACATCTAAGCAGAAGAGCCACCTTTTTCGTAGGTTTCGATCTATCTGGCTTTGCTCTTGGAAAGCTTCCATAACCTTTAAGTTTTCTTCTGAATCTTCTCTGCCCCTCACTCAGCTCACTGGCTTGCTTCTTTTTAACTTTGACCACTTCATGCTCTGTATGTTTTCTGCAACTTGGGCAAAACGTCCTTTTAACCTTTGGATACTTCATTTTTAAGCACCCTGTATTCGTTGACAATCCTCTCTTTAACGATTAACTGATTAAAAAATTATTAAAGAGATTAGACTCTGTCGAGGTAGTCATACATTATTATGCTCTCGATTTCCATAAGAATTTTTGATATGTTGCTCTTTGACATCCCAAGCTTTTTTGCAAGATCCTTTTGAGTAGCTTTTCTTGGTATGGAATAATATCCCATTCTTAAGGCTTCCTTTAGGACTTCTTTATATTTTTTCGGAAGTATTATTGTATTTCTTTGCTCTTGTGCTCTTAGAAGTTCAATATCATATCCCATTATATCCATGAGCTTAAGAAATGTCTTCTTTGTCTTTGAATCCGCTATTATTGTTCCAGAAACAATTCCTTTTTTTATTTTTACTGGCATTTCTATTATAACTCCGCTTATGTAAAATGCTGGAAGCGGAACAATTCTTTTAGCTCTCACATAAAATGCTGCTGAATCCTTTAGCTTTTTAATAATAGTCATATGCTTCACAGATTTGTGAAGAAAAACTTCTTTCAAAAAATCCTTGAATCCTTCTCCACGAACGGATACGTGTGCATTGTAGTGACTAAAGCCGTGCCATGTAAAACTGTTGATAAAGACCTCTATTTTCGGATATTTTGCTGTCAGTGACGTCCAGCAACCCTTTGGTGCTGGCATTTTTAAAGAGTAAAACATAGGCTCATGAGGTGGCATCAATGAATAACTGTATTCATCACGTATGAAAACTTTTTCCTAAGAATTTGAGAACGATGTTCACAATTATCAAAAAGGTTATAAATGTTGAGCGAAAAGATTAGTCTATGCAAACCAAGCAGAGGTTTGTTTTAGATACAACAGCCCTTACCTCCGTAGAAATAAGAAATGGGGACTTGTGCACGACGATAAGGAATGTATTGCATCTAATAGCTAAAGCGAGAATGAAGCTGAACATAAGCTGTCATATACCATTTCCAAGCGTTTATGAGGAGCTTATAAATTTTATAAAGAGATATAACTGTGGAGAGGATATAATAACGGAAATTGATACATGGCTTGTTAAAAAAACACCAAACAGATTTGAAGTAAAAATTCCAGCTGAAGTTTTCTTTGAATATATAAAGGATATGAGGGAGAGAATGAACAAGGGAATGAGAGTTGCAGAAGAAGCTATACTTAAGGCTACAAATGAAGCTCTTAGATTTGCAAACGAAAAAGATAAGGAGGAGATAATTCGCGAGAACGTTGGTAAGGTTATAAACGAATTCAGGGCGAAGTATAGGAATGCACTAAGGTATGGAACCCTCGACAGCGCACCAGATTTGGATGTTCTACTGCTCGCAAAGGAGATGGATGCTGGCGTTGTTGCAAGTGACGACGGCATAAGAAAGTGGGCTGAAAAGCTTGGACTTAGGTTTGTAGATGGTAGAGCCTTTCCTAAGATGCTTGAGGAATATCTGCGATTTGTTGAGGGAAAGGAAGAGTAAAGGTGAGGTGGAATGTTTACGAGACCAAGAGGAACAAGAGACTTTTTGCCAGAAGAAATGAAAAAGAGAAGAAAAGTTGAAAATATAATAAGAAAGGTTTTTGAAAGCTATGGCTATGAAGAGATCATGACACCGACATTTGAGCATATAGAGCTTATAACAGCAAAATCTGGTGAGGAAATTAGAAGAAGCATATATAATTTTAGAGATAAGGGAAACAGAGAGCTTGCACTTAGACCTGAGCTTACAGCTCCGGTTATGCGTGTATATGCAAACGAACTACAGTTTAAGCCAAAGCCCATAAGACTATACTACATAGCAAACTGTTTCAGATACGAGAGACCTCAAGCTGGGAGATTTAGGGAGTTCTGGCAGGCAGGAGTTGAGCTCATTGGAAGCTCCTCACCCATGGCTGTAGCGGAAATAATAGCACTTGCCGACGATGTTCTAAAAAAGCTTGGCTTGAAAGATTATGAGATAAATATAGGACATATTGGAATTCTCAGAAAGATTCTTTCTGAAGTTGATGAAAAAAAGCAAAATTTAATACTACATTATGTTGATAAAGGGGAGCTTGGAGTTGTTGAAGATATGCTTAAAAATGAAAAAGTAGATAAAGAACTCTTCTTTAAAGTTTTAAAAATGGAAGGAGATAGAGATATATTAGATGAGATTAATAATGGATTATTAAAGGATTATGTGAAAGATTTCTCAAGAACTCTTGATATACTCGATATTTTTGGAGTAAAATATAAAATAAACCTTGGAATTGCAAGAGGGCTTGAATACTATAGCGGCGTTGTTTTTGAGATATATGCGAAGAGACTTGGTGCTCAAAAGCAGATATGCGGCGGGGGAGTATACAGCTTAGCCCACGTTTTCGGAGCAAAGCCCACCCCAACATGCGGCTTTGCATTCGGATTTGATAGGCTCATCTTAGCCCTTGAAAAAGAAAACTTACTCAGCGATGATAAGAAACCAAGATTCCTCTTAATACCAATGGTCCTCAAAAAAGAAGTATTCGATGTAGCCAGAATTGTGAGGAAATACTTTGCTTGCGAAATGGAGGTTATGGAAAGGAAGCTTAAAAAAGCTCTTGAATATGCAAATACAAGAAGAATAACTCATGTTTTAATCTTGGGAGAGGATGAGCTAAAGAGAAAGGAGGTTGCTGTGAAGGATATGGAAAAGAACGTTCAGATAAATATAAAGATAGATGAGCTTGAGGAATATCTAAAAAAATTAAAATAACCATCTTTTTGCTTTTTTATTAAAGTTTTTAGTAATCAATAAAGGAGTTTTTTCAACATCTTTATAATCTTTATAATCTTTTTCGCTGATTAAAATTTTGAAAAGATTTTCGAGCATTTTAACGACTCTCTTAGCGCTGTTTTCTCTCGCATATATTTCCGCAGCTTCTAATACCTTGGTTCTGTATTCACTATCTTCAATTAATCTCTCTATTTTTTTAACTAAGTCCTGAACGTCGTTATATATGACCGCAGGCTTAACGCCGTTTATACTTGGCAACGTCTCGAAGTGTCTCGTGTTTGGCACAACAGTTGGACACAGCGAGGATAGACACTGACAGAGCGTTGAGGAAACAACAATATACCTCGTTTTTCCTTTTGGTAAAAGGTGAACATCCGCGTTTTCAAGGTATTTGTAAATTTCTTCTGTATCTGGTCTATCGGATATCTGATATATCCATGGCTCTTTAACACTCAGCAAGCCGTTTGATCTGACAATTTTATAAGTAAGATTGTATTTTCTTCTTAGCTTTTTAAGAGCGTTGATGTAGTCATTGTATTCTGATATAGGTTGTCTACCAAAACTGAAGAATGTAATTTCATTCCCTTTTTCTTTATTTATTTCCTTTTTTCTTCTCCTAACATATTCTTCATCATATATGCACGGATATGGAACTATATGAATTTTCTCTGGACTGCACATGCTTCCTACAATTTCTTTTATAAATCTGTCGTCAAAAACAACTACTGCATCGAATATGTCGAGGGAGGAATATTTTATATGATCTCTGCATCCTTCATGAATTATTACCATTGTTTTACTCTTCTTTTTTATTTTAGGCAGTATTTCTTCTATTTCTTTATACGGAATGCTTGCGTATGATTCAACGATAAAAACATCGAAATCTTCTGAAAGTATTAGATTTTTATCTATTTTACCTCCTTTTCCATTAGGATCAACTTCTTCGTAGCACCTTATAACAAAATCTTCATCTTCTTTTCTTATAATCTTGTGGTGCCACCACTTGTTTGCACTCTCGCGTGTAGGAGCAAAAACTGTAATATCGTAATTCTTTTTTAGAAATTCATTAACTATAAGCTCGGCATGCATTGATATTCCACATGTGGCGTTCCATCTGCTCAGAACGGCTATTTTCTTCATATATTTATTATAGTTCATTCACAACATAAACTTTTCTATATAGGGCTGATGATTATTAATTAGCAAATAATGATCAAATATTTTATCAAATATATTAATATAATTTATTTGTGTTATTTATAAGTTGTAAATGAAGGTGTTCATAGATATATTTTTGTTTGTTTATCTTCAGTTCTATGTGCATGAAGATAGATCTGGCTTCGGAAGAGAAGACGAGAGCACTACTTCTCGGAAACGAGGCTATTGCGAGAGGTGCAATGGAGGCTGGAATAAAGCTTGCAAGTGCGTATCCCGGAACGCCGTCCACAGAAATTATAGAGAGCATTATTCCTTATGCAAAGAGATTGAATATCCATGTTGAATGGAGCATTAATGAAAAGGTTGCCTTAGAGGTAGCTATAGGTGCAAGCTATGCTGGAGCTCGTGCAATAGTTGCGATGAAGCATGTTGGCTTAAATGTTGCGAGCGATG
The DNA here is from genome assembly GCA_027051165.1 of archaeon. Classification (GTDB taxonomy): domain Archaea; phylum Hydrothermarchaeota; class Hydrothermarchaeia; order JALTZZ01; family JALTZZ01; genus JALTZZ01. The sequence continues at coordinate 60,319 of JALTZZ010000048.1, forward strand.
CACTTATGACTCTCACCTATACCGGTGTAGAAGGCGGCATTGTCATCGTGAGTGCAGACGATCCAAATGCCCATTCTTCGCAGAACGAACAGGATAACAGAATATTGGCAAGGTTCGCAAAAGCTGTATGCATAGAGCCTTACGATGTTCAGAGCTGCAAAGATTTTACGAAAAAGGCTTTTGAAGTGTCGGAAAAGTTTAAAATTCCAGTCGTTCTAAGAACTACGACAAGGGTTAGTCATGCAAAGGGAAGCGTTGAGTTTGGTAGTTTTGAGAAGGTTGGTAGGGAATATAAGTTCATAAAGGATGCAAAGAGATATGTAGTTGTTCCGAAGCATACAAGGGTTCTACATAAGAAGCTCAATGAAAAACTTAAAAAAATTGAAGAATATGCAAATAGAAGTGAATTTAATGAGATGATAATTAACGGAAGGTTAGGAATAATTACAAGCGGAGTTTCAAGGACGTATGTCAGAGAAGCTATAAAAGAGCTCGACAACGTATCAATCTTGGAGATAGGCTTTACAAATCCTCTACCGAGAAAGCTTATTGAGGAGTTCATTACCCAGGTTGACAAGGTGCTCGTTGTTGAGGAACTTGAACCCTACTTAGAGGAAGGCGTTAAAAAGATTGCACATGAAAGCGGAGTTTGGCTTGAAATACATGGAAAAGATATTCTTCCACGTGAACTTGAATTTACTCCAGATATTGTCAAAAAAGCCGTATATAAATTTGTAAATAAGGAGTATAATAATATAGGTTTAAAATTTGAAGTAGATATAAGCATTCCAGAGAGACCTCCAGTTCTGTGCGCTGGCTGTCCGCACAGAGCTCTTTTCTACGCACTTAAAAAAATAACAAAGAAGAAAATCTACACTGGAGATATAGGATGTTATACCCTTGGCTTAGCTTATAAAACCATAGATACATGCCTCTGTATGGGTGCAAGTGTTACAATAGCTCAAGGATTTTATCACGCAGGCGTTAAAGAAAAACCTGTTGCAATAATAGGAGATTCTACGTTTATACATGCCGGCATAACTGGGCTTATAAACGCAAGCTATAACAAAGCTAATATTGTTGTTATAATTCTTGACAACAGAACCGTAGCTATGACAGGTTTGCAACCAACGCCAGCAAGTGGCGTAAATGCTCTCGGTGAGAAAACAAAGGAGCTTAGCATAGAGGAACTTGCGAAGGTATGCGGAGCAACTTTTGTTAAAACCGTTAGTCCATATAATTTAGAGGAGACGATAGAGGCTCTTAGAAAAGCTTTTGAACATGATGGATTGGCAGTTGTTATATCAAAGGAGCCGTGTGCATTACTTGCAAGGAAAATGAAGCTTACAAAACCAGCTCCTAAGGTGCATAGAGAAAGGTGCAGAGGCTACCTGTGCCAAGCATGCAGTGCTTGTGTAAATCTTTTCAACTGCCCAGCAATAGTTCTCGAAAAGGGAAAGGTAAGAATTATTGAGGAACTCTGCACAGGCTGCGGGGTTTGTGCTCAAGTATGTCCAAACGATGTCTTTGAAGTAGTAGATTAAATTGTTCTGTTGTAGGTTTTATAACCCCCTTGCTGAGTCTTGACTCAGCAAGAGCTTGGAGCTTTTCCTTTTTATTAAATCCCATAGATATGCCTAATAAAAGGACGCTTAGAGCTGTGAACTTTGCAATAGAGCGATTAGAATATCTGTGCAGATTTTTTAAGGAGTTTGAGAACCTTGAATAAATCTTCGACAACGCTTCTGACAGCTTTAAATTCTCCCAAGAGCACAAAAAGCTCTTGAAAGCTAAGAACATCCGATCGTAGAACTTTTTTACATCTTCATTTTTCTGGGCTTCAAAAGGGTACGATAATCTACCCGTAATCCTTTTAACGTTAAGATTTCTCTTAGGAAAGGCAAGACTTTATAGTGCATAATGCTCCTCCAGTAGTTTTTCTGAGCACAGAATCCCTTATCTATTTTACCACCTTTTCTCAAAACTCTTCTTCTCTTAAGGTCTTCAGTGATTTTAAGGAAGAGCTTTGGGTCGTTCGGCGAGTCTTCGTGCAAATAAATCCCGACAGGTTTTAGGGAAGGATATTCCACGACTAAAGCTAATTTATATCCCCTATAGAACCCCTTGCCTAAAGCATGGCTCCATTTATATTTTTTGCTCTCTGAACAGATTTATATCGGTAGTATCGAGGAGATTTACCGAGCTCCTCTTAATAAACCTGTTTATAACTGATAAAAGCTTTATGAACTGATTCTCGTTGAATCTGCTGAGGAAGCTGTATATTTCATCTGCAGATGGAATCTCTGCAGCTCTAATCTGAGCTCTCCATTCCTTTTAAGCTCCTCTATCTGTTATGCTTCTCTCAAAGGATATAGCTGGGTGTCCTAGATTAGGGATTAGAGGGCTTTTCATGCCTATCACCAGAGAAGGGGTTAATACCCCTTCTCCTATATAAATCTTTCTGCGTTTCGTCTGGAAAATTTTGCCTTGTTTCTAATGCAAACGTCCTTTTATAAGAATTAATAGTTTCTCTTGGAAAATTAGTTTTTATAGAAAAACTAACCTCCTTGCATCACTCATCTCACAAGGGGGTTATTAAATTATATTGT
>JALTZZ010000049.1 GCA_027051165.1 archaeon
CAACTTTAATGCCGTCCACAACTATGCTGCTCATACGAACACCTCCCTCATAAGTTTTGTAAATCTGTAGAAGAAGAAGAATGCAAGAGCTATAAATATGGCTTCCAAAGATTCTACAACCATAAACAGGTATGCTGCCATTCCAGAACCTTCAAAGCTCTCCTCACCATAGAAATGCTCCAGCGAGTCAACGACAAGCTCCATTATCGTCCACTGAAGGAAGAGAACCATGCTTATTGTGAAGAACTTCCATGGCAATGGAAGAGGCTTGAACGTCTTAACCACAGCGTATAGAGTTAGTGTAAACGCTATTAGGAGCAGGAAGTATGTTGAAACGTGGGCATAGTATACTTCAAATTCGTAGAGTTCCACCGCTTCCGCACTGCCTAAGAGGGCTAATGACATTATAGCTGCTATGAGAATATTTTTGAACATTTATTTAGCACCCCCAAGATACCTTTCGTGAGCAAACATGAGTATTGAAAGAGCAGATGCGGATATGAGCAGTGGTATCATGCTACCTGAAAGTATCCTCAAAGCCTCCATGCCAAGCATCTCCGAAAGGACTTCAACGATTCTCGATAAGGAGAAGAGTATAACAACTACACAGTTGACGATTCCAAAAGAGAGGAAATAATACCACCTTATTTTTGCTTCTTCCTCGTGCTTAACCTTCTTCCATATATCGCTTAATATCGTATACAGATATATTCCTATCAGCAGAGAGATTGCATAGAGCGAAATTGTCAGATACTCGATCACATCACCAACCTCCTCATCAGCTTAAATCCGTATGCAAGGAAAACAACGCTTATCAGGAACAAAAACGGATCCGCATACATCATGAACTCCGGTGGTTTTGTATTCATACCCACAAAGTATGTTTGCATTACAGCAGAATTCACGCTCCATATAATCCAGAAGAATAGAAAAACTATAAATATCAACCAAGGTTTTGGTATCTGCTCAAAACTTCTTATCAAAATATATATCAGAAATATAGATGTTGCTATTAAGAAAATTCTTGAGAGCAGATATAAATAGCTGAGCTCGAACGAATATTCGCTACCATAAACGCTGTGCAAGATTAAAAAGACAACGACAAATATTAAAACTGTCTTACCTAAACTGCTTCCCAACTACCTCCCCCCAATTTCAAACGGATCTTTATAGGTTTTCTTTTTTGGATTCTCACCTATTTCCTCCTCACCAATCGTGCTCTCAACCTCTTTTATGAGCTTATCTATATAATCATCCGTAGGGAGTTTTATTGTATTTTCCTTCTTCTGACTTATAATATTTTCTTTTTTAGCAGTAGCTTCACTCAATTCCTTCTTAGAGATGTTTTTTGCCTTGAGTATTTTTCCAAGCTCAATTATTGCCTGAGTTGGATCCAAATTTTTTATTCTTTCCAGCTCCTCGCTAGATAATATTCCGCTATATGTTATCTCCAAATCTTTTTCCCACAACTTTCTTTTAAGCTTTTCAATTTCCTTATCCTTCTCTGTAATCATGCTTTCATACTTTTTTATAATTTCTTCCACTTCCTCCCTTGTATTTGCGTCCTTCATTTACCCCCCTCCATCATTTTTATTCTCCTTAGACGCCTTCTTAACATTTCAAGCTCTTCCTCTGTAAGTTCATGCTTGTTTTTTGTTTTTGTCGTGATGTAGTATACTAATACAATATTAAGTAGGATGCTCAGTATGAGTATGAATATGAGTATAATTTCCAGCATTACTACCGCCCCACGAAAATTTTTAAAAGCCTTTCCAAGAAAGTTTTCTTTGGCTTTTCAATCTCATATTTTTCACCTATCAAATCTGCAGCAAGCTTCATTATAGCTTGACTTGCCGGAGATTTTGGACTTCTGAGAACAACAGGAACACCAAATGCTGCACTTCTTCTAACTTCAGGATCTTCAGGAATCACAGCCAAAACCTTTGTGTCAAGAATGGTTTCTATTTCTCTTATCTGTATTTCTGTAGGATCGTAGGTTACTCTATTTATAACAGCTCCTAAGACGTTGCTTCCAAGCTTTTCTGCAACAATTTTTGTTTTTAATCCATCGCTCATACTGCTGATTTCTGGCTGAAGGACAAGGATCGTATTCAAGCCAGCGGCAAGTGCTATTACAGCACTCCTACCCAAGCCTGCTGGAGCATCTATAAGAAGGTATTCTACCTCCTTGACGAGGTGTTGTAGCACTTCTTCAAGTCTATTTGGATCAGCCTTCTTAAGACCTTCAAGACTTATACCGGCAGGAACAACTTTAACGCCATGAACCTCGTAAATAGCATCCTCAATATCTGCTTCACCAGCTAAGACATCGTGAAGTGTCGTCTTCATACCTTCTATGCCAAAAATAAGCTCAAGGTTTGCCATTTCTATATCAGCATCCAAAATAAGAACATCCCTGCCAAATTTTGCCATTGCAACGCCAAGGTTCGCACAAATTGTAGTTTTTCCAGTGCCACCTTTACCAGCAGCTATGGTGATACTGGTTCCCATAGTATATTTGTAGGTATTTAACTGATATTTAAATATTATGTTTCTAAATATTATGCGGTATTTATGATCCAGTATTTACATTAAAGATATTACAGAGATCAATTTTTTGAATAACAGTTTCTTAAATATAATTTACATAATAAAAAACATTAAAAACCTATAACGCCGGGGGTGGGATTCGAACCCACGCGGGGCAACGCCCCATGAGCTCTCCAGGCCCACGCCTTAGCCGCTAGGCTACCCCGGCTACATTTTTAGCTCTATTTCAATGTTAACACCATCAGGAATTCTTACTCTCATTATATGCCTCATAGTTCTTTCATCCGCATCTACCTCTATAAGCCTCTTGTGAATTCTGAGCTCAAATTTATCGAAGCTCATTGAACCATCACCACATGGTGTTTTTCTTACTGGAATCCTTATCCTTTTTGTTGGTAATGGTATTGGACCGCTGAACTCAGCCCCTGTCTTTAGTGCAATCTCTTTTATCTGATTACACGCACTTTCAAGCTTTTTGTAGTCTGTGCTTGAAAGCTTTATTCTTGCTTTTTGCATAGAAATCACCCCAATAATTAAATTTCCTAAATTAATTATTAAAACTTCGCATGTAAAATAAAAAATAAAAATTATTTGGCTGGAACAATATCTATAACCACACCAGCTGCAATTGTCATCCCCATGTCTCTGATAGCAAATCTACCAAGCTGTGGAATTTCCTTTACTTTCTCTATTACCATTGGCTTCGTTGGCTGAACTCTTATGACACCAGCATCACCTGTTTTGAGGAATGTTGGATTCTTCTCAACGATATTACCCGTTTTTGGATCAAGCTTGCTTATAAGTTCCGTTATCTTGCATGCAACCTGTGCCGTGTGTGCATGGAATACCGGCGTATAGCCAACGGTTATTGCGGTTGGGTGTTGCAGAACTATAATCTGAGCTGTAAACTCCTTTGCAACCGTTGGTGGCTTGTCTGGATGTCCACAAACATCTCCTCTTCTCAAATCTTTCTTGCTTACACCTCTAACGTTAAAACCAATGTTGTCGCCAGGTTTTGCCTCCTGAATAGGCTGATGATGCATCTCAATGCTCTTAACTTCACCGGTAATGCCGGGGGGTTCGAATATCACTTTATCTCCCGTCTTAAGCACACCTGTTTCTACTCTGCCAACGGGAACCGTTCCAACACCAGTTATAGAATATACATCCTGAATTGGTATTCTCAAAGGCAGATGAACCGGCTTCTCTGGCGGCTTCAGCATGTCTATAGCTTCTACAAGCGTTGGTCCGTTCCACCATGGCATCTTGTCGCTCTTTTTAACAACGTTCTCTCCGTGAAGTGCAGATATCGGCACGAAGATTATCTGGTCATCCTTATATCCAACCATCTTAAGAAGCTTGCTTACAAGCTCTTTTGTCTCTTCAAACTTCTTTTGATCATAGTTAACCTTGTCCATCTTGTTTATAGCAACGATTATCTGCTGAATTCCGAGTGTTCTTGCAAGGAATATGTGTTCCTTAGTCTGAGGCATTAATCCGCCTTTTTCATCTCTTTCTTCAACATCTACAACGAGAACTGCTGCATCTGCTTGACTTGCACCTGTAATCATGTTCTTTATGAAGTCTTTGTGTCCCGGTGCATCAATTATTGTGAAGAAGTATTTCTGAGTTTCAAGCTTTGTATGGCTGATGTCTATGGTTAGACCTCTCTTTCTTTCTTCTTTGAGTTTATCCATTACGTAGGCGAACTCGAAAGTAGCTTTACCTAATTTTTCAGCCTCTTCCTTAAGCTTCTGAATTGTTCTCTCATCCACTTCTCCAAGCTCATACAGTAGCCTACCAATCGTTGTGCTTTTTCCGTGGTCTACGTGTCCTATAAATACTAAATTTATATGTGGTTTTTCAGCTGGCATTCAACCCACCTCAACTCAAACCTTTTCTTTCTCTAACCTTCTTTATAATTTCCTCCTGAAGTTCATCTGAAACCTTTTCAAATCCAGCAAATTCGGTGCTCCATAAGGCTCTACCTTCGGTTGCGGAGCGTATTGAACCGGCAAATCCGAACATTTCAGATACTGGACACTTAGCCTCTAAAATCATTATTGAATCCTGCTGCCTCATGTCAAGAATCTGGCAACGTCTGCTCTGAAGCTCCCTTATAGCTGAACCCATGAAATCTTGCGGCACGTGTATAACAACCTTTTGTTTGGGCTCTAAGATTCTTGCACCTGCTCTGAGCATTGCCTCTCTTATCGCTTCTCTTACTGCTGGCAAAACCTGAGCTGGACCTCTGTGCACAGCATCTTCATGTAGCTCCGCATCCACAAGCTTTACCTTAACACCCATTACCTTTTCCTTGGCTAAGGGACCTTCGTTCATTGCTTCTCTGAAGCCATCTATTATAAGCTGCATTGTCTCGTTTAAATACTGAACACCCTTAGTTGCATCTATTAAAAGGTTGTTCTCGTAGATATCCACGACTCCCTTTGCATCTTCCTTTGGCAGACCAAACTCTTGAAGCTTCTTTCCAAGCTCCTTACCCTTATACTTCTTCAAGCTTACTTCTCCACTTAAAATAGCTTCTAAAACACTCTTTTCAAGAGGCTCCACGACAAAATAAAATTTATTATGTTTATTCGGACTTTTTCCTTCAACAACATCACTCTTTCCATCTACAGTTTCTCTATAAACAACTATAGGCGGGCTTACCTCGATATCCACACCACGCTTCTTTATTCTGTATGTTATAACCTCCAAGTGAAGCTCTCCCATTCCGCTTAGTAAATGCTCACCTGTTTCGTAATTTATCTGAACCTTTACCGTTGGGTCTTCTCTTGCAATTTGATTGAGAACATCAACAAGCTTCGGCAAATCTTTCATGTTCTTAGCTTCTATTGCTACCGTAACAACAGGTTCGCTGTAGTGCCTCATCTCCTCAAAGGGTGCTATGGGGTTATCAGGAACTGTAACGGTTTCACCAGCTCTAATTCCACGCAAACCAATTATCATCGCAATGTTTCCAGCGGTAACAACTTCTGTAGGCAGGCGATCAGGACCAAGGTAAACACCTACCTGCTGAACCCTCGCCTTCTGCTGTGCGTTTACTAAGAACACCTCCTGACCTCTCTCAATTGTTCCAGAGTATATTCTTCCAGTTGCCACTTCACCAGCCTGCTTATCTATTCTTACATCGGTTATCATTATAGCAAGCTTGCCCTTAGGATCGCAGTTTAATAATGCTTTTCCATCTTCACTGTTTACATCTCCTGCCCATATTCTTGGAATTCTGTAACTTTGTGCTTCTTTTGGATTGGGCAGATGCTTTATAACCATATCCAAAAGCACTTCATGAACCCTTGCTCTTTTAGCAAGCTCCTTCTGCCTGCCTTCTTGCAGATACTTAATTATATCTTTGAACGTGATTCCCGTTTTCTTCATGAAAGGAACGCTTATAGCCCATCTGTGATAAGCCGAGCCGAAACTTACACTACCGTCTTCAACCTTAACAATCCACTTATCCTTAAACTCCTTAGGTGCCATGCTCCTTATAATCTTGTTCACATCCTTAATTATCTCAGCAAATCTCTGCTGAATCTCCTCAGGAGTTAACTTAAGCTCGTTTATGAGTCTATCAACTTTATTTATAAATAATATGGGCTTAACGTATTCTTTTAATGCCTGCCTCAAAACAGTCTCGGTTTGCGGCATTACGCCCTCTACCGCGCAGACAACAAGTATTACTCCATCTACTGCACGCATGGCTCTTGTAACGTTTCCACCAAAATCTACGTGTCCGGGGGTGTCTATAAGGTTTATCAGGTAGTCCTTACCTTCATAGTTGTGAACCATTGTTACGTTTGCTGCATCTATTGTTATACCTCTCGCTTGCTCAAGTTCATCGAAATCCAAGTAAAGCTGTTTTCCAGCAAGCTCTTCGCTGATCATTCCAGCTCCAGCTAAGAGGTGATCGCTAAGCGTGGTTTTTCCATGATCAATATGAGCAACTATACCCATGTTTCTTATTCTCTCCGGCTTCTTCATGAGCTCCTTAATTTTCTTTATAAGCTCCTCTCTTCTTCCCATTACAACCACCTTATCTCGATGCCTTGGCTATACGCTCAATTTCTTCCTTCTTTGCTATGGAGTAGCACTTAAGGTCATATCTGCTTGCAGCAATTATTTCATCAGCCAATGCCTCTGCAATGCTCTTTTTGCTTCTAAAAGCTTGCTTAGCGGCTCCCACACAGATGTTTCTTATGGCAATATCAAGCCTTCTCGAAGGGCTAACATCTACGCTCTGATGGTAAACAATACCACCATATTTAAGCCTCGTGGTTTCTTCTCTCGGTCCAGCATTTATTAAGGCATCAACCAAAACTTGAATTGGATTTTTCTTAGTTTTTTTATGGATTATCTCAAATGCTTCCTTAACAATATTATATGTTAGGTGTTTTTTACCACAATTATGCCCGCTACTCCTTTTATGCTTCTTACCCTCATGCCCAGTAACCATCATACGATTTATTATTCTTTCAACAATATTTACATCAGCTTTTCCAAAAGGCTTCTTTGCATGTCTACCAAAGCTGTGAGGGACTAAAACAGGTTTTAAATTTATATACGCTCTGAGACTTGGATCTTTAACCTCAACATCCTCCGTGCTCCACTTACCAAATATCTTGAACATGTCGCTCACCTAACTGGCTTTTGCTTTCTCTTCTTCCAAAGATCCTTTAATGAGACTCCATTTACAACTATAACCTTGTATCTAACCCCGGGTATATCACCCATACTTCTTCCTTTTCTTCCACCGATACCTTCTATTATTACCTCATCGTGCTCATCAATATAATTTATAGCACCATCTCCGGGAGCGAAGGCTGTAACTACTCTGCCGTTCTTTATGAGCTGAACTTTTACGCACTTTCTTATAGCTGAGTTCGGCTGCTTAGCCTCTATACCCACCTTCTCTATGACTATCCCTCTTGCCTGAGGAGCTCCCTCTAATGGATCGTATTTTTCTTTCAATCTAAGCATCCTTCTCTTGTATCTTTCATCCGCCCATCTGTATGTTTTTCTCAGCAACTTAAGTTTTCTTCCTGCAAATTCTCCATTAGGCTTCTTTCCCATGATAAACACCTCAGATGACTATAACGTTATCTATCCCGTGGTGCCTCTTTGCAAGCATCCTAACCTTTTTAAGATTTTTAGCATTCTTACCTATAGCCTGAGCCTTATCTCTATCGTCAATCTCCACTCTTGCAATTTTTTTACCATTTTCTTCTGTTATAAGGACTCTAATTACTCTATATGGGTGAAATAGATTTCTTATAAACTCTTCGGGATCGTCTGAATGCTCTACAACCTCTATTTTTTTACCCAAGGTTTGGCTGACTCTTCTAACGTTCATCCCCTTCCTACCTATAGCTAAACCCATATCCCCTTTTTTAACAACGAAAATAATTTTATCATCACTGGCAATACAATCCTTGGTTACAGCACCCGTCATGCTCTCAAAGACTGCTATATATCTTATCTCATCTGCAGTGAGCTTTAAGCTTTCCATACAACCACCACCTATCTTACAACTTCAAGTATATCAGAATTTCCGGGCTCTATAATGCCGAGCATTGCAACAACAAAAGGTTTTCCACATACCGTGCCAAGTTCTACGCTTGAGCCTTTATATTCAAAGAGAGGAATGTTAGCAAGCTTCGTATATCTTTCAGCATCGCTTCTAAGGTTTTTTGGACAGTTGCTCGCAACTATTACAAGCTTTACTTTTTTCTTTAGAATAGCCTCTAATGTGCTCTTAGATCCTATAGTTACCTTACCCGTTTCAACAGCCAATCTTATAGCCTTATCTACGTCCATTCTATGCACCCCTCATCTGCTCATATTCCTTTTTCATCAGAAGCTCGACCATACCCGTGCCAAGCTTTATTGGCTTGCCAACGATAACGTTTTCAATTATTCCGTTAAGCTCGTCAACCTCGCCTTTAACACTTGCCTTTAAAAGATTGTCTATCGTTATTTCGAAAGCTGCTCTTGCAAGAACACTTGCTTTCTCTCCGCTGACACCATGCCTACCTATGGCTTTTACCTCACCATCTACGGTCATCATATCCGCAACAAGCATTATGTGTCTTATGTCAACAGTTAAACCCTGCTCCTCCAATGTATCTATGATTTCGTTTATTATTGCATTTCTCGCAGCTTCTATTCCAAAGACCTTCTCTATTTCATGAATATCGTTAGTCTTGGTTCTTGTATAGTCAACACCCTCCATTTTAAGAACGTCTTTTAAGTTTGAGCCTTCAGTATAGATTACGTATTCATCTCCTTCTCTTCTTACAACAACTCTCTTTATGTTCTTTACACCCCTTATATACGTGCTTAAAACTTTTTCTCTTACTCTTCTAAGCTCTCTCAGCGAAGGCTCCTTAGCTTTAACAATTATTTTGTCTTCATCGTATTCTTTTTCTGCCTTAATCTTTATTTTCTTTACGACATCTTCTACGCTTATCTCTCTTCTCTCCATTTCTCTCTTATCTAAATAGAATATTACTTTGGAATCTATCATGTCTATTTCCGTTCTTTCAACGATATCACCTATTGTAAGCATTTCAAGCTTCTTTGCAATTTCTTTTGCCTTCTCTCTATCCTTTGCATACTCCGGCTCAAGATATATTGTCATCATGGGCGTAGAAGGTTCCTTTCTTGCATCAACGATCTCTATTATTCTCGGCAATCCAAGGGTTACGTTTAGCTCAGCTACACCAGCGTAGTGGAAAGTTCGCATTGTCATCTGCGTGCTCGGCTCTCCTATGCTCTGAGCAGCTACTATTCCAACAGCTTCCCCCGGCTCAACTATTGCAAATTCATAACGCTTCTTAACTTCTTTTATAACTTCTTTAAGCTCATCTTCTGTTAAATCAACTTTAAGAACTTCGTCTTTTAATTCTTCATATAAGCTTAATGGAATTCTATCTTTAATCTCCTTTTCAAGAATCATTATTTTTTCTTTTTCGCTCAGCATTTTTTTCTTAGCCATGCTACCCCCTCTTTGAAATAACCTTTTCTATAACCTTCTTAACATTAACAGTTTTTCCCCAGTCAGTTCTCGCGGGATCTGCTCCGTCTTCTCCATGCTTAAATGCAACTATTACATACCTCGCATCTCTAACCGTGTTGTCGTATTCCACTTTTAAATCCTGCAGTGCGTTTATGAGTCTTCTCTGCATGTAGCCGCTCTGAGATGTTCTAACAGCGGTGTCTACTAAACCTTCTCTACCACCCATTGCGTGGAAGAAGAATTCCGTCGGTGATAACCCGCTCTTATAGCTGCTCTTAACGAAACCTTTGGCTTTAGCTCCTATGTCTCCTTTCTTGAAGTGCGGAAGCGTTCTACCACTATAGCCACGCTTTATTCTCTCACCTCTAACAGATTGTTGCCCTACGCAAGCTGCCATCTGCGTTAAATTCAATAAGCTTCCTCTTGCACCGCTTATAGCCATTATTCTCGCTCCGTTGAGCTTTCCTCTTTCTTCAATCTTTTCAAGGTATTCATTTGCTATCTGACCACTTTTATCTCTCGCCTCACTTAATATCTGCATTATTCTCATTTCAAGCGTTTCTTCAAGAGTTCTTCCTGGAAGAGGCTCAAGCAAGCCTTGCTCATACATCTCTATTACGTTCTGAACCTCTTCTTCAGCTTTTGTTAATATTTCGTTTATCCTCTGCTTAGCTTCTTCAGGCAAATCTTCATCATCTATTCCGGTTGTAAATCCTCTCTTAGATATAAATGCTATAACAAGCCTTGTTATTTTATCAAGGAACTCCCTCGCTTTATCTGTTCCATAATCCTTAACTATTCTGTCAAGAAGCTCTCCAGCAAACGCTCCAAAGCTCTTTTCATCCATAACGCCTTTAATAAGCTTTCCATTCTTTATGACAACAAATGCATCGTATGGACAATCCTCCTCTAAGCACGTCTCACACTTTTTGCATACTTTAGCCTTGTATCTAAGGTTTAAATCTTCTGGAAGAATTAAGCTGAATATCTGCTTTCCTGTATAGTATCCATCTTCAGATTTCTCTTTAAGAAGCTTCTTTATTTCATCATACATCTTAGCTATATAGAGTAGTTGCAGAGCTTCTTCTCTTCTAAATTTTGTCTCCTTCTTCGTAAATAAATAAGCTCCTGAAATGTGGTCATGAATGCCGCCGATTATAGGTCCTCCGAATCTTGGGCTTAAAATTTGATCCTGAACTCTCATTAGCATTCTTGCCTCCGCCCTCGCTTCTTCTCCCTGAATAGCATGCAGATTCATTTCATCTCCATCGAAGTCTGCGTTATAGGGCGGACATACGCAGAGGTTAAGTCTGAAGGTTTTACCGGGCATTACCCTTACTTCGTGTGCCATTATGCTCATTCTGTGCAGACTTGGCTGTCTGTTGAAGAGGACTATATCACCATCTTGTAGATGTCTGTGAACTATGTATCCAACATCAAGCTCCTTCAGAGCCTTTTCAACGCTTTTTGCTTTATCAAGCCTTATTTTTGATCCATCTGGTCTTTCAACATAATTTGCTCCCGGATACTTGTGCGCTCCATTTTTAACGAGCTTCCTTAGGTAGTCTATGTTGTAGGGGGTAACTCTAACTGGAACGGTAAGCTCTCTCGCTACTTCTATAGGCACGCCTACCTCGTTTATGCTTATGTTCGGATCGGGACTTATAACGGTTCTTGCTGAGAAGTTAACTCTCTTTCCACTTAAATTTCCTCGGAATCTACCTTCCTTTCCTTTAAGTCTTTGTGCGAGGGTTTTTAATGGTCTTCCTGAGCGATGTCTTGCTGGCGGTATTCCAGCAACCTCGTTGTTGAAATACGTTGTTACGTGATACTGCAGAAGCTCCCATAGGTCTTCTATAATTATCTGAGGAGCGCCAGCCTCTATATTTTCCTGCAACCTCTGATTTATTCTTATTATATCAACAAGCTTGTGCGTTAAATCGTCTTCGCTTCTCTCACCGCTCTCCAAGATTATGCTCGGTCTCACCGTTACTGGTGGAACTGGTAGAACTGTTAGCACCATATACTCAGGTCTTGCAACCTCAACGTCAAAGCCTAAGGCTTCCGCATCTTCATCGGTGATTTTTTCAAGCCTTTCTCTTACATCGCTTGGAGTTAGCTTTCTTCCATTCTCCAAGTATGTTGTTGGCTTCTCAAATTTAATCTCACCCTGCTCAGCCCCGCAGTGAGGGCAAACTTTAACCTGCTTCGCCTGATTGTAAAGCTCATCTATTATTACTTCTTCATCTTTTCCTATTTTTCTTGCATTTTTTATTCTTTTTCTAAATTCATCAATTTTTTCCTGTGGAAGCTTTATTCTTGAGCATTCTCTACATATAATCTTCAGTATTCTTGCAATGTGTTTTGCGTAGCCCACGTGTATTACCGGTCTTGCAAGCTCTATCCTTCCAAAGTGTCCCGGGCACTCTCCAGCCCTTGCACCGCATGTTTTGCACCTAAGCCCGGGGTCTACAACGCCAAGCTTTGGGTCCATAAGCCCGCCTTCTATTGGATAGCCATCTTCATCGTAGGTATCAGGCGTTACTATCTTCGCTACGGACATCTCTCTGATCTGCTCAGGGGATAATATTCCAAATTTTATTCCAGCTATAGTTCTTTGAAACACCCTCATGAGAGATCACCTTAAGCCTTATCTCCGAGTATTAGCTTAGGATATATTCCCAAGCTTTTGAGCTCATCGAGTAGAAGCTTAAACGCATAGCTCACCTCAACCTCGCTTGCTGTAATACCCTCCCCGCATATTGGACATACAATTACATCCCTATACTTGTTGTGATACGCTACAGAGCCACAGTTCTCGCATACAAGCATGTAGTATCTGTCGCTTTCATCGAGAAGTCTTTCTTTGAGAAGCAATGCAGCACCATAGCCTATTAGACAATCTCTCTCCATTTCTCCAAATCTTAATCCGCCTTCTCTCGCTCTTCCTTCTGTAGGCTGTCTTGTTAGTATCTGCACAGGTCCGCGAGAACGTGCGTGCATCTTTCCAGCAACCATGTGATGCAGCTTCTGATAGTATATAACACCTACGAATATCTCAGCTTCTATCATTTCTCCAGTAATTCCATCGTATAATATTTCTTTACCGTTGCTCTTAAATCCATAAGCTTTAAGCATTTTTCTTATATCTTCTTCCTTTTCTCCAGAGAAAGTTGTTCCATCAACACGCTCTCCTCTAAGGCTTGCAAGTTTACCGCCGAGCATCTCTAAAACGTGTCCAACCGTCATTCTGCTCGGAATTGCATGAGGATTTATTATTAAGTCTGGTATTATTCCATCTTCTGTAAACGGCATATCTTCTTGGGGAACTATAAGTCCCACTACACCCTTCTGCCCATGCCTGCTTGCAAATTTGTCCCCTATTTCTGTAATTCTCTCATCCCTAACCCTTACCTTAGCAAGCTTGTGCCCATTTTGGCTCACAGTAAGCATTACCATGTCAACTATACCCTTTTCACCGTGTCTAACTGTAACAGAAGTTTCTCTTCTCTTTTCTTTAACAATGCCATACTCTCCCATTTCTTCTAAGAATCTTGGTGGTGATGTTTTTCCTATCAAAACCTGACCAGATTTAACCTCAACCTCCGGCTCTATAAGTCCGTCTTCGTTTAGACCTTTGTAATCCTCATCGCTCCTGTAACCCCTTATCTCATAGGCTGGGATTTCGAACTTGTCCTCTTGTCCACCCGGATATCTCCTCTCCTCCGCCTCATAAGTTCTGTAGAATGTTGACCTCGATAATCCCCTTTCAATGCTCGCCTTGTTCAGTATTATCGCATCTTCCATGTTGTATCCTCTGTAGCTAAGCACGGCTACGACAAAGTTCTGTCCAGCAGCTCTGTTATCGTAGCCTATAGCCTCTCCAACTATGGTCTTTACTAAGGGCACCTGTGGGTAGTGGAGCAGATGCGCTCTCGTATCAACCCTATATCTGAAGTTGCTCGCGTAGAAACCGAGGGCTTGCTTTTGCATTGCAGAACCCATAGTATTTCTCGGCGAAGAGTTGTGGTTGCTGTATGGTATGTTGCCAGCACAAACGCCGAGTATTAAAATTGGGTCTATTTCCAAGTGAGTATGCTCTTTCGTAACTTCTTCTGGATAAACAGCTATATAAGCATTCTCTTCTTCTTCTGCATCTAAATACTCAATTTTTCCTTCTTTAACAAGGTCATCAAACGTCTTCTTTCCAGAGATGATATCGTTTATATCCTTCTGGGTAACCTTTGGCTTGCCGTTTTCAACTACTACAAGTGGTCTTCTCGCCCTACCGGCATCTGTATTTATATAAACTTCGTTTGTATCTTCGTAATAAACAACGTTTATCTGATCAGAAATTTTTCCTTTTCTCCTAAGCTTTCTAATCTGCTCAGCGAGCTCTTTTGGATTTTTATGAACGCCTATGAGCCTACCGTTTATATAAACATTTCCTTCCATATCCCTCAACCCCCAATTCAAAGCCTTCCTATTGGTCTAACACCAAGCTCTATGAGGAGCTTTTCAACCTCTTCCTCGCTTGTTCCAGTGCTGAACTTGCACGCTAATGCAAGGTTTTTGACCAAACCACAGTTGGGTCCTTCTGGCGTTTCGTTTGGACATATCCTTCCCCACTGCGTTGGATGCAAATCACGGGCTTCGAAGTGTGGCTGGCTTCTCGATAAAGGAGAAACTACTCTGCGGAGATGACTGACAACGCTCATATATGTTGTTCTATCCAAGAGCTGACTAACACCCGTTCTTCCACCGACCCAATTTCCAGTAGCTAATGCATGTCTTATACGCTCAGTAAGTATATCGCTTCTAACAACGTTTCTTACTGTTGGCTCCCTACCCCTAACAACGCTTCTTTCAACCTGATATTTAATATCCCTAACCAAGCTGTAGAATGCAACTCTGAAGAGATCTTCCATTAAGTCTCCAGCCAAGCGAAGCCTCTTGTTTGCATAGTGGTCTTTATCATCAACATCTCTTTTTCCCAAGGCAAGCTCTATAACTCTAAGAGCCATTCTTCCGAGATACTTAGCTTTTCTTATCCTGTCTTCTTTCTCGGTTCCTAAGTGAGGTAGCAAATATTTATCTATTATCTGCTCAGCCCTCTTCAGCCTGTATTCCTTTAACTGTCCAGCTGCCACCTTCTTTCCTAAATATTCCATAGCCTGTTCTTTGGTTCTTATATCCATGAATGTCTCAATGTTTACAAGGATTTCGTTTAATATTTCCTGATCCTGAGTTAAAGCAATTGCATTGACTATGTCTTGATCAGTTTCTATTCCTAAGGCTCGCATCAGTATTACAAGGGGAATGTTTCCCGGTAAGGATGGAAATGTTACATAGAGCAAGCCTTCTCTATCCCTCTCAACAGTAACCAATGCTCTGAATCCGCCTCTCTTTGAGAATACCTTTGCAACTTCTGTTATCTTTGAATATCTTTCTGGTCTCTCAAGAATAATTTTGTTAGGAGCAAGATCTTCTATGGTTACTAAAACCCTCTCTGAGCCGTTTACTATAAAGTATCCACCGGGATCGAGAGGATCTTCACCCACCCTCATTAATTCTTCATCGCTAAGTCCATACAAATTACATACCTTAGATTTAAGCATAACGGGAAGCATTCCTATCGGAACATTTGGATCCGTTTCGCCTTCAATTCCCTCTCTTATAGGAGTCATCTCCAAATAAATTGGCGCAAAATAGCTGAGATTTCTCATTCTTGCCTCCATAGGATAAAGCTTTTTCCTTGATCCGTCTGCTTCTATAACCTCTGGATACCCAACCCTTATTTTCCCAAGCTTTATGTGATAATCAACGTCCGTCTCTATTATTCCAACCTCGTCAACAATGCTCTGAAGTCTGTTCTCAACAAAGTCATTAAAGGAATCTATATGCTGTCTAACAAGCTCTCTCTTCTTTAAAAAAGCTATTGCTAAAGGTCTCAAATTTAATCCCATGCTTTACACCTCACTTCTCCGAAATAACTACTCTATAATAGTAATAAACACCGGCTGTAGGACTCCTCCTAACTATTTTAATTATATCCCCAGGCTTAGCTTTAATCTTCTTAACCATAGGATCACTTGCAAGTATCTTAGGAAGCTGACTTTTTGTTATATTTAATTTTTTCAACAGTTCATTTGCTTCCTCTTCACTAAGCACGATATGCTCAGGCACGAGCTCATGCTTCGATATATCAACCTTCCTTTTACCCATAGGCTTCACCTAAAATAAATAGAGATATCACTATATTATCATCTACCAATAATGACATCCCTAACCTCTTAAACCATAAAACCATGCTTAGCCTTTGATTTTTTGTAACGTCTTCATAAATTTTAAATCAATCAACTTAGCTTTCCACTGAGAATCCACTTCTTTATTCTATCTATCTCATTTTCCAGAAGATTTATCTTTTCATTTATTTCATTAATTCTATCCACAATTCTTCTTCTTTCTTCATCGTTTTCTGCATTTTTTAGCTTTTCTTAAAACTCTTTTTTCTCGTTTCTAAGAATGTTTAGGTCTTCCAGATACTTCAAATCCTTTAATTTTTCACTTTCGCGAAGTCTTTTCCTCATATCCGATGAATCACCATACCAAACAACCTTTCTATGTAGATTTTGATTTTTAAATAAGCTTTTTTTCTTAAAAGATCCACTAACCTTCTTTAATCTATCAGCTTTTATATATTCACACTGCTTTCTTGTCTTTTTCTCCCTTATTCTTGTTCTAATGAATACCATTGAGAATGATGTTAGTGCTACAGCTGTAATAACTCCAAACAACATCGCTTCTGTGTTTTTATCTTCTAAACTTTTCAACACCATAGAGTTCTTATTTAAGGTTTTTTCTGCTTTAAAAACTTCTTTATCTTTATCCTTGGATAATTTTTCATATACTTCATTAAATTTCTCTAAAATCTCTTTGTATCTCTCCTCCCTTTTCTGCAAAATCTTTTTCAAAGCATTTTCTAATAAACTCCTCGCTTCTTCAGCATATAAGTATGCATAGTAATATCTTTCATTGCCGAATTCTTGCTTTGCCTTTGATAGCAGTTCTTTTGCAGCGGCAATCTCCTTAACCGTGGTGTTTAGTGCTTGAGATGATATTTCAAGCTCAGATATAGCATTCTCCACAGTGCTTATTTCTTTATATGCCATCTCTTTGTATCGTCCATAGTATACCTTTATCTCACTTATTGAAGAATAATTCACAATATCACATCCATTTTTTCTTATCACCTCTGCATTTGGATAAACTTTGCCAATACTACTGCCATCGCATGCTTTAACTAAAATTTCTCTATAACATGTATCATCTGAGAATTTCATGGAAAACATTCTTATATTGTTTATATCATCAGATGATTTCATATCAACACTGTAGGAAACTAAAACTTCCTTAAAATCATCTACATTGTCGAAAGTTATATTTATTTTTCCAAAAAACCATTTATTAGAGTTAAACACAATTTCCTCATTTATATATGCTTTTTCTTTGAGAGAAACATTCATATAACAGTTCATTTTAAGGGCATAAGAGGTTGATAGTATTATCATTAGTGCCGTTAACAGTGCAATCCACTCCATGCTTTTTTATCTAAAGTGATCTTTTAAAATTTTAGTTTCGAAATCCAAAATTCGTGCTATTAAATAGCAATTTTCTTGTTTTTCATCCCAATTTTTTATATTTTTATTTACTGCATTCTGTATTTTCTGAAAGCGTAAGTTTTATAATAATTAAGAGAGAGTCAGTTAATCATGGAACTCGTTGAGGAATATATGTATATATTAAAAGCTGTGGTTATACTTTTAGCTGGATTTTTGATTAGCATTTTAGTTTCGAGAATTCTTGAGAAGATTGAAAAAGAATTTATAAAGAAAACAAGAACCGAGATAGATGACATTATCTTTCCTATATTTAGACGCGGTGTCATATATGCAATATATATAATAACTGTTCTGCTGTTTTTGAGAGAACTGAGAATTAACGAGACCTTCATAAAAACTATAGGTGTAGTAATATTTGGTATTCTTATTGCTAAAATGATAGATAAGATTCTTCTTGAAATTGAAAAAAGAATTCTACCAAAAATGGAAGAAAGACTTGAAATTATGATGCCCCTCTTTAGGAGAATAGCAAGATACACGATTTATCTTTTAACAATACTGATTGCAATAGATACCTTGGGATATGATATAACGCCTTTGGTGGCTGGTATGGGTGTAGCTGGCTTAGCTGTAAGCTTAGCCGCAAAAGATACGATATCAAATATAATTTCTGGAATATTTATAATAATTGATAAGCCTTTTAGGATAGGGGACAGAATAGAGATATGGAACGCTCCACGTGGATACGCAACTTGGGGAGAGGTTATAGATATCGGTTTGAGAAGCACAAAGATAAAGACTACTGATGATATAGTAATCGTTATTCCAAACGCTGAGATTGCTAAGAGGGATATAATTAACTATACTGCAATAACGCCGAAGATTAGAATAAGGTTGCCAGTTTCAATATCTTACGAATCTGACTTTGAAAAGGCTGAGAAGATACTGCTTGATATCGTAAACTCCACAGAAGGCGTTGCAAAAGAGCCAAAGCCCTATGTTATAATAAAGAATCTTGGAGAGAGCTCCATAGATATGGAGCTTAGATTCTGGATAGAACATGCAAAATATAGAAGAACAATAGCATCAACAGTTTATAAAAGAATATTAAAAGAATTTAAGCTGGCTGGCATAGAAATACCGTATCCAAAGAGAGAAATCTATGTTAAGGAGCTTAAGATGAGCAACGATTATGAAAAGCAGGGAGATAAAAGATGATAAGTTCCAAATATAGGGAAAAGATTTCATGGATCATAGAATATATTGCAGATATTGTAGCATTCAATGTTAATCCAAATGTTGTAACAGCCTTAGGTTTCATTTTTAGCACAATATCTGCAATATTTTTTATTCAAAAGAATTTACTGTTAGCCCTTATATTTTTAATACTCTCAAGCCTTTCAGATGCATTAGATGGAGCAATAGCAAGAAAGTTGGGCAGAACTACAAAATTTGGAGCATTTTTTGATGCTGTCCTCGATAGATACAGCGATGGAGTGATAATTCTTGGTGTCGGCATTTATATAGAAAATCTGGTGCTTGCTTTACTTGCTCTTATCGGATTCTACATGGTAAGTTATACAAGAGCAAGGGCAGAGCTTTTTATAGATAAGTGCGACGTCGGAATTGCTGAGAGAGCTGAAAGGTTAATAATTTTAATTTTTGGAACGCTACTCGAAATCCTCGGCTTCAGCATTCTTTA
>JALTZZ010000050.1 GCA_027051165.1 archaeon
AGAAACGTCAGCGAAGCCGTAAATGTGAGCATTGACATGATTTTGAGCGAGTATAACATGGGAAACGGCGTTGTTTCGCTGAGAATTCCTCTGAAGAAGCTTGAAATGATTAAACAGCTTGTGAAGAGAGGATACTACAGATCCATAGAGGAAGCCATTCTGATGTTCATAGAGAGGGGTCTGCGGGAGTATGGCGGTGGAAGCACCGCTTGAGGTAGGCTTCGTTGTAGCGCTGCTGTTTTTCGGCTCGATAATCATTTTCACACAGCTTAATGAAGCTGGATTGTCAAAAGAATTAGTAGCGAACAAAGAAGTTTTAGCCAAAATAACCCTCGATTTCCTCGAAAATTCCGGGATAAACGATAAGATAAGATTATACTACATAACGAACAAAAGCGATTTCCTTACCGAGGCTCAGAGCATGATAAACGATTATCTGAGCAAAGTTTCCTACTGCTACAAAATCTACACAGACGACAGAAGCATTGATGTCAATACATGCTCAGGTGAGCGGACATGCGGAAGAGCAAGCGGTTATTTGATTGCTAACAGAACAATTTATGTAGAGGTTTGTTAAGATGATTGACCGGCTAATTTTTTAGGAAAATTTTCTTTACTATCATAAGTGCACCACTCTAAAAGAATATCTTCTTTCAAGCTCCTCTGCAAGCACAGATCTATGGCAGAACCTGTAATCCCTCTCAACACACATCAAACACGCATTTTCAGCCAAATCAGCAAGCTTTTTAATTTCATCTTCTATTTCTGAAAGATGCTTTCGATACCAGCTGAAGAACCATACATAGTCGTGTGTTTCTTTCAGCCTTTTCCTTATATTTGATGGTGTTCCGAGAGCTTTCATGTTTATATATTCAATTCCTTCCTCATTAAGAATCTTCCTTAAGTTGTGAGATTTAAAATCAGACTTCCAGCTCCATCCGTTTGCTCTAACGTCAATTAATCTTTTTATGCCGTATTCATTTAAAATATCAATAAGCTCGTCTATATCTCTTCCCTCATAGCCTATCGTATAGACCGTTTTCATGCGTTTTATCATTTTTCCCACACCCTTACGGAAATTCCCTTATTTTTAAAGGATAGTCTAAATTATCCTTTAAAAATATCTTTGCACCAATTTTTCTCGCCTTTCTTATCAAATCGTCTACCCATTCTTTCTTCGGCTGAAGAGGCGGATTCGTTTGTGCACCTATGATGATCCAGTCAACCTTCGGAAGAGCATTAATCTTTTCATACAGAGGCTCAAACGACACAAATTTTATGTTCTTCAGCTCGGATAGTATAAACATCCTTTCAGCTTCCGAATTTCTGTTGACGGTTGTTCCGAGCCAGCAGTTCTTTGGGAAGCTAAATTCTTTATACCTTGCAGGATTTTTCGTCAGAAACTGGAAAATATGCTGAGGATTGTCCTCAGCAACCTTAATAACAGCTTCAATCCATTCATTTGGGATGAAACTGCTGAACATGTCGGTCATGCTGCCGACAAATATTTTAGAAGGCTTCTTCAGCAGGTATGGATCTTTTAATCTTTCCTCATGCATATGCGGAATGAATTTATAGCATTTTTCGCATCTGTGCTTGAATCTTTTTGCAATCCTTCGTGCGTAGCACGCATCTCCCACAGCGCATATACTTCTGTGATGAAGACAGCCGACAATTGGATTCCAGCTGAAATCCGTCCAGTCAATTTTCGTTCTGTTCATGTTGCCGTGGTTTTAGTGCAACAAATATAATCTTTGCGGATTCTCACAGCTGTGAGGATCAGCATGCATAAGCTAAAACGCTGTTTCCAGTCTTTCTGAAGCAAATCTTCTGTCCACAGTCAGCTGCAGCACTACCCGTCAGAACATCGAAGTTAAAATCGTAAGAATTCTCCATAGTAACGGTTACTCTGCCGTTAACTATTTTGACTTCAGCGCATTTTCCATAAATCTCTGGAACTTCATACTGAGTTGCCACATCGTTTACGTAGGCTTCCCTCGCCAGATACTCTATGTTCTCGAAGATGCTTTTCGCCAATCCTGCTTCGTAGGAGTCGTGAACGTCGTTTGTCGTGATGAGGAATCCGGTTGCAAATGCGGCACCCACAATCACAATTAGTAAATACCCTATCATATCAGATGCTCAGCTTAAAAGCTCAAACTCTCACAGCTGTGAGGAATACGTGAACTTTCTATTATTCTTCATGTTTCATAAATTTCCTCTGTATCAAAGCTTTTCGAGCTCTTCCATAATCATAACGAAATCCCTTGAACTAAGCCTATATCCAGTTTTCACCATGCTTTTAAATGCGTTAACAACTTCCTTCTTGCTCATCAAACCCTTCTTAAAAAGAAGCATAAGCAGGTAAACGCTTCCTCTAACTTCTATTCCTAAGATCTTTCCAACAGCTCTTGCAGGTTTTTCATCTATTACAGCAATTCCGTTGAGCTTCTTTGCAAGAAAAAGAACTTCAACCTCTCCTTTGTGTAAAGACTTTTCGTTTAATGATTTTCTCGCAAGAAAAGCTTCAAAAATCTCGTTTTTTACATCAGCAACCTTTATAACTCCTTTTTCTATAAGATCGCGGATAAAGATAGAATCTGCATAGTTCTTTCCTCTCTCAACAACTTCATGCACAACCTCTCTTGGAACAATAAGCTCTATTCCAGCCTCTTTTAGTAAAACAAAAACTTTACCGAACCCAGCCCTAACAATGTGTATAAGAGGCGATGCATTAAGTATAAGCTTCATAGTGCAGCCTTTATATCCTCTAAAACATCTTCAGCCCTTATCGGCAGGGAAATACCCTTAGCCTCTATAATATCAAGCATTTCCCAAATAGAAACCCCTGCTATTGATGCAGCTTTCCAAAGCGTTACCTTTCCCTCTGCAAGAAGCTTAACAGCGTATTCCTTTTTCCATTCGTTTATCCCTATTTCAAGAACCTTTCTTAGAGCGTTTGCCCTGTCTATTTTCTCTATCTCAGCAATTTCTTCTATTTCTTCCTTCAATTTCTTCGGAATCCTTACAGATACCGTTTCCATATAAATGTTTACATACGTAACATTCGTAAATTTTCTCACAGCTGTGAGGTTTTCAATTTTCCTAAGGCATGTATAATATTTTTATGGTTAAATAGCAGTTTATAAAGGATATCATACTTTCACAGCTGTGAGGATTTACGGTTGTTCATCGTTTTTTATTCCTCACAGCTGTGAGGATCGGCAAAGGTTATAAGCTTGCTCTTGTTTATACTAAACATGCATATAACCCCAAGCAGCCTCGGAGAGTTTGCCTTCTGTCCTCAGAAGTTCTACTACAAAAAGACTTTAAGGAAAAGAGAGAGCTTGAAGAGGATTATTTTAAAGCTTATAGGGAAAATTATGCATCTGCTTTACAGAAAGCGGGGGTTTGAAAGGGAGAAGCTGATGAGTGCCGAGATAGGGGATGTAGTGCTCGTCGGGAAGCCAGACATGTTCAGAGTTGAGGAAGATTTCGTGGAAGTCGTGGAGCTGAAGGTAAAGAAGATGCCCAAAAAGGCTAATGAGCACGGGCTGAGAATCTGGAACTCTGATCTGGTTCAGGTTCTGGCATACGGCTTGATGCTTGAAAAGATCTACGGCAGAGGCGTTAAGCTGAAGATAAAATACGTTGACGGTGAGGTTGAAGTTCCCTTCATGAAAGACGTTGTTTTTGAATACATAAATGAATACGTTGATGTTTTTAAGAACGGGAAAGAGCCAAGGAAAATTAGGGACGGCAGATGTAAAAGGTGTGAGTATAGGGAAATGTGCTGACAAAATTTCTTAGAAGTTCAGCAGAATAAACTGCTAAATTGACATGTTTCATCTTTTTGTTTGGGAGCCGAGGCTTTCAATTATCTTTTTAAATTCAGATTTCTTTGATACTAATAAGTCAAACTTATATCTCAAAATATAGTGCAGATCTTTAAGAAAATCAATATCCGAAGATAAATGCTCTATAATTTTATCGTATTCGCCTTTATTATAAAATTCTGGAACTTCATAACCTTTGTGTTTTATTTCGCTGATCTCTATTTCACCTCTTTCAATTTCCTCTTTAAGCAGTTCTCTAAGAGCTCTGCAAACATTATCCGCTGACAAACCTTTGAATTTAAAATTATTTAGCGGCAGAAGCTCCTGACGCATGTCCTCAACATAGCAGTCTCTCCAAATTTCAAACACTTCACTTCCTTTAAGACGAAGTCCTTTGTAAAAAAGAAGCGGCACATCAAATCTTAGAATATTAAACCCTATAATCCATACAGTTCCTTTTTTAAGCTCTTCTTCAAGAAAATCATAAAACCTGCCTACAACCTCTTCTTCTTTTTTATAGTCCCATATTTTCCAGAATTTCTTTTCTCCTTCAACATCGGCTCCTATTATAATTATCTTATCCTCTATAGATATATTCTTACCTGTCGAAATGGTTTCAATGTCCAGATATATCATTACCATGCAGTTCCTCCATCAGGAGCTTCTCGGCTATCAGCAAAGCATCGTGGGCATCTCCCTCAACATATGCCTTAAGCTTTTCTCGGTCTTTCTTCCATAGTTGGTATATTTCTGATGCTTTATCAGATCTTTCTCTTGAAACTATATTTTTTGTTCTTTTTAAAGGCAGATTAGCAAATTCTTTGGAATACACGACTTCATCGAATTTTCTGTATCCTTTATACTTCAGTATATGGTATAAATCTATATGCACAGCAGATTCAACGAAATCTACAATCTTCCAGAATTCGCTACACCGCTTCATTGAACTTCCGTAATGCTGTTTTTTAATCGCCATTAAAGGAATGTCATACTGCCTTATTCCGTAGCCCACAACACAGAGCGGTCTAATGCTTTCCAGCTCCTTACCAAATTCTTTAAGAAGCTCAACTTCTGATTCATCGGAATCTTCCTTTAAAATGATGGTTTTAATGTCAATACCTTCTTCTTTCGTAAAGTCTCCTTCTACTCTTCTTGCGATGCTTGCTGCTAATATTCGTTCATTTGTCAAAAAACCGTCTGTAACATAAGTTTCAAGATCGAATGCGACTACCCTCTTCCAGTGAGGCTTCATCATCCTTAAAAGCTTGATATGCAAATCCTCATACTTCATAAAATAATAAAGGAGCAGGATAATTATTTAAACTTTTATCAGCAACATGCAGCATGTTTAAATACATTATCTATGCCTAAAATTTTCGTCTTTCCGCTTAACAAAATTCAAAAATAAGAAAAAATCCTTCATAAGTGTAAAGAATTAACAAAAATCTGCAGACGGCAACCAGATATAAAAATTCAGCATCTTAGCTTCTTCTATAGTTATAAAGAGATTCTGAAAGATGTTTTTAAAGCATGCTAATGAACATGCTTATTATTTTTGTCGTAAGCATCTTTTGGGAAGATATAAACTTTTTTAGAAAAAAAATAAAGGAAAATTTGGATTTGTTTTAACAATATTTTAAGATGGTGTATTTACAGCTTTCTATAGTGCAAATATGTGACATGCTGATGGCGGGGGTGCATTTTTGAACGAACTTGCCCTTCGTGCAGTTGAATATTTAAGGACAAGATATCACACCGAAGCACCGCACATCTCTGTTCTTTCTCCAGATTTTATCGTTTTTGAAGAGAGCATGAGAATCGTTCGTGAAAGATCAGGAAAGAGAGGAAGAGGGTCTCTCGTCTCCTCTATAGAAGATTCTGAGGAAGAAGAGCTTCAGCCAGAAGTTCTTGAAGAGATGCTTGATCCCACAAGAATAAGAGGTTCGTCAACATTTGGTGTGAGAGCATCGTTCAGAAACTTTAAAGAGGAATCTTTAGTAAAATTTTATGCTTCTTTCTACATCCGAACTTCTCCACCATCTGACTTCAGAAAAGTAGAAGTAACAGCAGTATTAAAAGGTGATGGTGTCCTAAGAGCTGGAGTTAGAGTGCTGAATGAAGCTGGCGACGTTGCTATTGCTGAAGAGCATGTTGAAGCGCGTGCTGATCCTCATGCTGTTGTTGGGTTTGGAAATCCAGCATTTGTTCAAGTTGCAGGCAACATCATCTCAACAGTGCTCTACAGAAAGGGTGCCAACGTTGCGGTTGCTGAAGATGAGAGTGTTGAAGAAGCACTTTCTACAGCAGAAAGATGCTCTGACGGAAGCATCTTCTGCTTTACAAGTCCGAAGATTTCACGTAATGAGAAACCACGATCAGACAGATACCGTGCAGTGCAGTGCTTTCTTCTTGAAGCATCTCTCAAAAAACATGAAAACGGCTCTGCTACTGTGGGATTTGTTTTAAGATACATTGGTCCAGTGCTTATAGAAAGACTATCAAGCAAAATTTATGATGAAGCACATCCTCCAGGGAAGAACATTCCTATGTATGTAGTTCGAGCTGAAGAAGGCTGTGGAGAAAGAACTGTAGATAGATGGAGCATCCATCATTTATTTGAAGTGGAAGGATTAATGATGTGGCGTGATGCAGATCCAAATTGGCGGTGGAAGATTGAGCAGGGAAGAGAATACTCTGGACTGCATGGACTTGTTCCAATAGGATGCTTAGCAATTATGGAGGACAGTGATGAAATCTTGGAAAGAAAGGCTTTAGGTGGATTTTCAGGCGGAATCCTCCTTAGGGACTGGCATGTTGTGCCCGAGGAGATATACCCTGTAGAAAGCTCTCAAAATAATCTTGAAGAATCTTTCGCCAGTGCTGTTGAATATGTGCTGAGAAATGCTTCCAGCATTGTAGATGGGGAACTGCTGAAAGAAGCTACAGAAACTGTATTGAATGGTTTAAAAAATGCTGAGAAAAACCTGCGCAGACTGTATAGATATCAAGAAGAAAGCCTCAGAGAGGGACTTCTGCTTCTTGTTTCGAGAGCATCACCAGAAGCTTCAGATTCGTGCAGAGCTTTAGTTCTGCAGGCAAGAACTGCAGGAGGGAAAACTCTTGCATTTCTGCTTCCTCTTCTTGTTTATCTCACATATTTAAAGCTTTCTGGACGTTCGGCTAACATGCAGTCTTTTGGAACAAAAGCACTGCTGTTTTATCCAACAACAGCACTTCAGAACGACCAAGCAGCAAGAATTTTCAGAGTGCTGTGGGAGATAAATAAAATTCTTAATGAAAAAGGTTCAGATCTGATCTCTATAGGAATTCTTCATGGACACACTCCATGGAGAGAAGACATGAAAAATCCGCACGAAATGAGAATGCAGTGCCCGCTGTGCGGTAGCAGGCTGATAGTAGAACCTCATGGAGGTCTTCCTGAGAAGCCTGAGAAGGTTGTCTGCTCAAACAGTAAGTGCTCTTTAAACACCATATCTGAACTGTTTAACCTCCTTAACCGCAGTGTAAGAGCTACACGCGACTCAATATATACAAATCCTCCTGACATTTTAATCACGAATCCAGATATAATAAACTACAGACTAACACTCGGTGGAAAAGAAGATCCGCAGTCTTTGGTTATTCTGGGAAAGCGCGTTTACAGATGCAAAAATTGCGGTGAGATTTATGACACCATAAAAAGCCCAAAAAAATGCAGAAAATGCGGCCACAGGTCATTTCAGCTTACTGATCCAAGCTTTCCTCAGATTATTGTGATCGATGAAGCTCATCTTTTAAGAGGAGCTTTTGGAGCTCAAGTTTCCCATCTTCTAACACGTATAGAAGAGTTTATGAGAATGGTGAAGAACCTCCCAGAAAGCTACAGACCTCTTTACTTTATTTCAAGCGCAACTCTAAACAATCCTAAGAAGAGAGCAAGTGAGCTTACTGCAACAGAAGAAAGCCGCATAAAGATAATATCTGCAAGGGATGATGTGAGCTCTTCTCCTGAAAAATATATAAGGAGAATGCATGTTTTTATAATGCCAAGAACTTATGCTCCACAGTCAACAGTCTTCAGGATTATAGAAGCTCTGTATTCAGAAGCATCTGCACTTGAAGAAAATAAAAAAGAAGAGTTTAACAGAAAGCTACAGGATGCTAAAAAGAGAGCATTTGATTCAAGACAGCCGGCTACTTTAACATTTGTCAACAGAATTTCTGAAGCTAATGAGCTTTTAAGCTTCATAAGAAGCCTGCCCGGAGTAAGAGCTGATGGTCATACAACGGACTACGCACGGGATAAGGCACGGGTGGAAGATGAGTTTAGCCGAGGGAATCTGGACATTATAGTAGCAACAAGCGGACTTGAAGTTGGTGTAGACTTCGACAGAGTGGATATAGGTATAATATACGGAATGCCGTTCTACATATCAGACTACACGCAGAGAATAGGAAGGGTTGGCAGGAAAAGCCACTGCATAATTTTCAACATCTTCATGCCCGACAAGCCTGTAGATCACTTCTACTACAGAAACTGGAGACTGCTCTCAGATGTCATGCTGAGAGGAATTCACATGAGAAGCGAAGCTTACAGAATAGAAAGAGAAAATCCTGAAGCATTGAGAAAAACTGGCAGAAGAGCAGTTCTTGATATTATATCTGCAGAGCGCGGAGCAGACAGCATTATAAGAATGAATGCATCACAGCACGGCAACCGCCTGCAACAGTTTCTGCGAGATGTTGAGAGTCACCTGCAACAGAGCCTTCCTCGCGCAGTTGGATGTGCATATGGTGCTACATCATCAAATGCTGTGCAGATTGCAGAAAATGAAGCGCTTGAATTCTTACGCAGAATGCAGAGATTGCTGGGAACATATGCAGATCTCAGGAGAGTATTAAGGATTGGACTTGGAAGAGATCTTCAGCAACTTCGAAGCCTCAGGTCGCTTGAGCATCAGACAGAATACATTTTTACAAATATTCCAGACAGGGAGAGAAAAAGAAGATCCAGAGATATTGTATATTCTTTCAGACACTGCTTGTCTGGACAGATCATCAGCTACAGAGGGCTATACTTTTCTGTAGAAAACTGCGAAGTAGACAGCTTAGGGAAATATCCAAGAAACATATTATAAGGAGGTATATATTTGATGATGCAGGCTCCTGCAACTGCATCAGGCCCCTCAGATGATATTGTGAGAAGACTTGCTAAAGAGATTCTACTTGCTGGGGGGAGCTTAATACCTGAAGACTTTGCAGAAAGAATTGCCAGAGCGCTTGAAGGAACAGGCGCACACAATATTGTAGAGCTTGCATTTCCACGAAGCGTAAATGTTTCTCTCAGAACAGAGCTTGCTGATCTCAGATATGTTAGATGCTCCAAATGCGGAAAGGTATATGATCTTGAAACAAATCCACATTTAACGCTCAGTCTTAAGTGTCAGTCGTGCAGATCTTCGCTGGTTCCCGCTCCTATATGGGCAATAACATCTCAAAATCTCCCTATAAGACCTCAAATAACTCCGCAGGATAATATTAAAATAGTGTTTTCTGTAGAAGACTACAGCAGAAATGCACATTATCACCTTCAAAGAATACCGCCGGGAGAGCCCCCAACCAATATAAGAATAAGAGATCGTGCAAGACCTGTTGCAACACTTGCATTTGATTACCGCAGACACAAATATACAGACCCTAATGTCAGGATGGCACTGCGTGAAAGAATATTCGTTTATATGCTCTCTCTCATGCCAAGCGAATCAGTCTCAAAACCTGTGTCAATAACTGCATTTTCATATAATGAAGAATCTGCCTTTCCCGTGAAACTTTCTGTGGGGGGTCTTGGCGGTGTTGAAGAAGTATTGTTCTGCAGAGATCTTGAAGTTCTGCAGGCTACGGTAGGATACTATGCCGGAAATCCAAGAGCAGGAACGAGATCAAGAGTTTTCATTGAAGAAGCTGTGCCTTCTCCCTATTCTGGGGCTTCTGTAACAAGGCTCTTCGTTCGATATATAAGAACACAGGGGCTTGTTGTGAGGGTCGATGAAAATGCCTTGAATAATGCTTTAGAAAATTTAGGAATGCGAAGAGGCAACACCAGAAATGATAATAAATATCGCTGGAGAGCTCTCCACACACTGTCACATGCTTTTCTTGTAAGCCTGCCGCAGGTTGTTGGTCTTGAGGGAACAGATTTCGGAGAAGCACTCAGCGTTGCGAACAATGAAATAGCGGTTTATGATAATGCACCTGGAGGGCTTGGAGGCATAGAAGGAGTTGTTCAGAGCTATGACTCTCAAGAGCTCTTCTTAGATCCCAACTATGAAATGAGGATCAGGGAGGCTGCAGACTGTGCCCTTGAGTGCATTAAAGCCTGCAAAGCGTGCTTATACACAGACTCCTGCTACATGCTCAACTGGAATCTTGACAGAAGAATTTTAATAGAAATGGGGTGGAGCGCTGTTTAAATGACAAATTTGGAAGATGTTAAGAAGAAAATTCTTGAAGTGCTCGCATCAGAAGGAAGAGCTCTTTCATCAGCAGAAATTATGCAGAAGACAGGCTTTCCTTCTTATATTCTTTCTTCTGCACTTTTTGAACTGCTTAAAGAAAATGCTGTGAGGAAGGTGTATGATAGCGACTATGATCCCACGAGAGCATTTGACACTGCCAAGTGGATGCTTTTATTAAAAGCTGGGGAGCCAAGCAGTGATGAAGAACCTGCAGAGCACCAAAAAGATTCTGACAACATGAAGCTTGTTCTTTCTGTTCCTCTTTCTCTTCTCTCTATAAAAAATAATCTCCTCAACTCCTCCAATGCTCTTGACTTTAGCGATGCCTACATCCACGTTGTTGAAGCAGCTGAGGAAGAAATCAGAATTATGTGTCCAGTAATAGATTCCTACGGAATGTTTCCCATCATGACAAAGATTGCCAATAGCAGCAGGATAAAAGTTAAAGTAATTACAGAGCTTGAAAAAAGCCGTGAGCTCTCCTACTTTATGGATGTTGCTGACAGAAGCCGTCTGCTTGTAGCAGATGCTTTGAGGAAAAAAGGGGATGGTCATGAAAGATCAAGAAAGATAGGCGGCGTGCACAGCAAGATGATTATAGCCGACAGAAAAATAGCGCTTATAGGAAGCTTTAACTTTTCCAAATACCACTATCTGACGAACTTTGACATTGGCTTCCTCATCTATAACAGGAATCTTGTAGAAAAGCTCCTGAGAATTTTTGAGGAGATCTGGAGCTATGTCGCAGATAGACCTCACAATGTTTAAAAAGAATGACAGAGCTCCTATAAGAGTTTCCATCTATATGGGAAAGCTCCTGCACTTTATGTATCTTGCTGTTAAAAATGCCCCTGAGGAATCTTCCTCCTATGAGAGCATTGAAGATGCTGTTATGGACAGAAGCTTTGTTGAAAAAGTTTTAAGCTTGGAGAGAAGCACATTTACAGCAGAATTTGAGCACGCTCTTAAAGAAATCGAAAAGAGAGGGTATTCAGGCATCATCGAATACCTTAATACTGTTTGGGAAGCTACAGCTACAGAAAAGTATTTCAGCTCTAAAAAATTCTTTTTAGAGCTTACTGGTGCAGATCCAAGCTCTCATATACAAATTCTGCACCTCACACGGACAATCAAGCCAGAGCATCCTCCCCTAATTATGAAAATCCGTGGCTTTAGATTTGCAGTCCTTGAGGCAGACTTCAGCAGTCCTGCTGGACTGTCAAGAGTGCTAATCTATGTTGGCAGTGCAGAAAGGGAGCCTATAAACTTAGGTGCTGTGATGAGGCTCTCCTTA
The DNA here is from genome assembly GCA_027051165.1 of archaeon. Lineage (GTDB taxonomy): Archaea > Hydrothermarchaeota > Hydrothermarchaeia > JALTZZ01 > JALTZZ01 > JALTZZ01. The sequence goes on from JALTZZ010000050.1 coordinate 11,646, forward strand.
GCAACGAACGATGCAAAAGATCTTGTTGATCAGCAGAAAAGAATGCGTGTTGCGCACCTTCAGAGCTTCTTTAAGTGCTATCCATCACTTTTAAGAATGACAAGAGAAGCTTATAAACACGTGGCGGCAAAGAGCGGTTTTAAGGACTTTTTAAAAAGGATGGTTTCTGATCTTTATATATCTTCAGAAGAGCTTTCTGCTGTAATGAATTGTGAGTTCGTGCTCAACATTTTTGAGTGCGCACTTCCAATCTCTCTATACGGCGGTGTGTGCCTCCCTGTAGCTTTTGAAGGTGTGCCAGAAAGAATTGTTCATCCATATTTTATCATACGGGCAGGTAGGTGCTTTCTGAGAGCATACCCATCATTCTTTTCTGCCTTGGACACAGGAATATCGTCTCGTGAGCCCTACATATTTTTAGGCTTTCTTCCAGTTACTTATCCAAAGATTGTATTAATCGCCGGATGCTGGCCAGAAAAATCTTTTGGTGAAGTTGAGAAGGAAGGCTTTTCCTCTAAGAAGAGAGCGGTTTCAAGATTCCGCAGAATTTTTCCTTCTGCTGAAGAAGTTGTTAAAAAATGTAAAAAGATGCAGTGAAGATTCTGATTTCAGCGCTCTTCATTTTCTGCTCTGCATACGTAGGAGCAGAGATCTGCCAGCGGACATTTGCCGCAGTTAGGGTTTTTTGCTGTGCAGACTGTTTGGGCAAGGTCAAGAACTCCATAGTTGAAGTCTTTAGCTACATCAGCACTTTCTGGAACAAGCTTCTTCGCAAACCTCCAGAGCTCAGGATCGGTATGCGGTCTCTTCTTAGAAGAGCGAATGCCGAAAAATCTCTCAATAACTCTTATCATGTTTCTGTCAAGCAGAGGCTCAGGCTTTCCGCATGCGGCGAGAAGAACCTCAGCCGCAATGTAGTCTCCAACACCTGGAAGCTTCTTAAGACGCTCCTTAGAGCACGGTATCTTTCCGTTAAACTCATGCATGATTATAGAAGCGATCTTCTTCAGGTGCCTTGCTCTCTGGTTCTCAATTCCAAGCGGTCTTATTATGCTCTTTATCTCCTCTTCTGAAGATTTTTGAACATCTGCAGGTGTGGGAAACCGCATCAGGAAGTCGAGGTATATTTTCTCAACCTGCTTTGAGGTGGTTTTTCTCAGCAAAAAGGCGGCAACAAGAACCTTCCAAGGATCCTTGGTTCTCCTCCAAAGAAGATTCTTTCTTCCATGCTTTTTATACCACTCAACAACCCTTTCAGAGAACGCATTCAGCTTCTGAGGACTTATATCTGCATCATCAACATTTTCTGGGAGGACGGTCTCTCTTTGAGAAACGCTTCTGCGCTTCTGCATTATACTTCACTTAGTAAAGCCTCTTTTAAATATTTTTTCAGAGAAAGATCTTTAGAGATCTTCATGCTTAAGGGCTCACGTGCCGCTAATCAGCAGAAAATTTTATATAACTGTTGCATCCCCTATTTTTATCTGGAAGAGAAGGAATGCATGTCAATGTAGCATTAGGTGGGCTTTATGACCTATAATGCTGTTTCGCTCTTTTCTGGAGCTGGAGGACTTGACGTGGGATTCAAGCAATCAGGAAAATTTAAAATTTTGTTTGCGAATGATAAGAATCCTTCCTTCTGCAAGACGTATTCAAAAAATTTAAAGCTTAAGCTTGAAGAAATACATGATAGTGGATATGTTGAAGCTGAACCAGGAAAAATATTTGCTTGCGATGTATCAAAGATCATATTTTCCTCACTTTCAGAATGCAATGTTGATGTTGTTCTGGGAGGCCCTCCTTGTCAGGATTTCTCTGTAGCTATAGGTCCAGCACGAGACAGAAAGGGCATAAAAGTTGAAAGAGGAAAGCTGTATGCACACTTTGTTAGAGCTTTGGCTGTTCTTCAGCCCAAAGTGTTTGTGTTTGAAAATGTTCCTGGACTTAAAAGTGCGAATAAAGGCAGAGCTTATAAAGTAATTTTAGAAGATTTTAGAAAGCTTAAAATTCGATGGAAAGATGTTAAAAAAGTACTCCCACCAGTTAACGGCAATTCTGGAAAAATACATGGATACAAAATAATTTTCGAGGAGATATTGGACTTTTCACGACTGGGAACACCGCAGAGGCGAGAAAGACTTATATTAATTGGCATAAGGGAAGATGTTGTAAGGAAGCGCTCTTTAGAGGAAGCTCTTAAGAATGCAGTTAAGGATATAATGAGAGGTTCTAAAAAGCTTTTCAGAAAATATCCTCTAACCCCTCTCGAAGTTTTTGAGGGCAAGCCTCTTCCAGAGCTTGAGGATGTCTATAAAGATGTTATGATGCAGTGGAACGGCATTTGGAATGAAGTAAAAACAAAAAGAGCTCGAAGATGGAAAAAAGAGGTTTGGGAAAAGCTTACATTTGATGTTATAGAGGATTATCTAACAGCTAATGATGTGGAGAATTCCTCCCAAGATGAGCTTGAAAAAGCATTTAAAGAGCATGAAGCTCTGCTTAAAGAGCTTGGCTACTTCGGCGTTCCGGCATATTCCCTTAATCCGCCAGACTTAACAGCAGAACTGCCTCGTGAAGCTCCAGCAACAGTAGAGAGGATGAAAATGATACCGCCAGATGAGAACTATGAGTTTGTAAGAGGCACAAGGTGGGAGGTTGAGGGAAAAAGCATCAGCTTTATCTACAGGAGAATACACCCACTTAAGCCGTCCTACACTATAATGGCTTATGGAGGCGGAGGCACGCACGGATATCACTATGATCGCAGAAGGGCAACGCTTAAGCTAAGAGAGAGAGCAAGACTTCAAACATTCCCTGACACATTCCACTTCTTTGGGCGCCCAACCGAGCTCCGAGCGCAAATAGGAGAGGCAGTTCCGCCTGCTGCTGGCAGAGTTATTGCTGAAGCGCTCTTAACAGTGTTTAAAATTCTTGAATCTTGAAAAGCTTGGCAAAAGGAGCTGTAAAGATCAGCACAAAAGCTTTAGAATAGTCTATAGATTGGCATGCATCCGCTAAATGTTTGTAAAGATCGGGACCTCTTAAAACTTTTGAGCTCAGAATGCTTGTTTAATAATATCCCACTCATTTTAAACTTTAAGTTTCATTAGCATATAAAACGTTGTATAATTCCCGAGACATGTAGAATCTGCTGTAGCTGTAGTTAAATTTCACGAACACGGCTCGAATAAGAGATCTGCAGTCATTTAAGCAGATGATGCTTTTAGCACGGCATTCATACAGCCCAGAAAGGGTCTCTCTTCACAAAATTTATATTGCCGCTTTCTCTGATGAATGTGCCATTTCAATCATTTTCTTGTGGCTGGCTTTATTTTTTGCAAAAGGGAATTGTTCATGCAGAACGTGTCAATTCTTTTTCTCTTAAATTTTTCTGTTTTAATAACGGTGTTTCGCACATTTTTGCTCACGCCGCAATCAGAAAGTTTATAAGCACATTCCCTCACAGCTGTGAGGAATCAAGCTTTTAAATGCTTATTATATTGGTGGTGGCGGATGGTTGGGGAAGCCGATGTTTTGATGAAGGATGTGTGCAAGATTTTAGAGGAGTTTGGATATGACGTGCAGAAAGATGATGCTGGCAGATATATAGAAATCGATGGAGTTAAGATATACTTTGTGGTAAGACGCTGTGGAGGAAAATTTGCTGCAGAGTTCAAAAAATATGATGGCATCCTGCGTTCCGAAAGAAAAGCATACATGACACCTGATATAAAGAATAAAATACAAAAGATCTTGGGAGAATTTTCTGTGATTATTAAGCAGGAAAAAGAGATAAAAAAGAGAGCGGAAAAAGAACAGAGAAGAAAAATAAAAGATATAGAGAGGAAGATTAAGAAAAAGTTTAAAGATGCAGAAATACTTTCATACAACGACTATTTCGGATATTTTGATGTGAGAATAAACAATATTGCGGTGTTCATTGGCGGAAACAGCCCCTGCAGAGCATCAATTTTTAACACCAAGCTCAATAAGCAGAAAGTTCTCGAGAAAATAAAAAACATAGAGTTTGAAGGCAGTATATCGATATCCGGCAACTTTGTAACAAGCATTGTTTTAAGAGACAAAAACCTCAACAGTCTCCTCGACAAGCTTTTTCAGCTCTTCTCATAGTTTTTTATTATTTTTAAAAATACGAAACCTCACAGCTGTGAGAATTGTCAATTTGTTAACAAAATGAAAACAAGTTGATGGTGCTATTTATTGTCATTGCCAGCGAATTATCAATTTGTTGGCAAGAAGGTTGTCAATCAATTGATAATATCTTCACAGCTGTGAAGCTCAGAATTTATAAGCCAATCCACATCTTCACAGCTGTGAGGGTAAGAAATTACCAATTGATCGTCAATCAATTGGCAATCCTCACAGCTGTGAAGAACCGCATTTAAAAACCTAAGGATACTCATAATGAGCATATTTTATTATAAGCTCTTTTATAGTTAAACCTTCTTTTTTCAGCCTTCTCATCAGATAATAATAGTCGTCGTGCTCAAGATGCAGCCTGATCTCCTTCCTAAGCAGATAATTGATAAACTTTTCTTTTTCCTTAATATCCGTCTTAAGTCTCTTAGCCGATAAAACAATCTCATTATTGGATAAATCAATAACACCTATACCGTATTCAGCGAGCCAGTCAACCTTGGGCTTCTTCCTGAAGGGATATGCAATATAAACATAATCGAAAATCTTCAGATCAACTCTTTTCTTTGCCTGATCTATCAGTCTCTTAAAAAACACCTCTTTAACCTCTACATTAATAGTTTTAATATCATTTATTCCAACTATATCGAATTCATGCTTCCCATACCTAATCTTCTCAAAAATGCTGAACCCTTTAGATGCGAGCCACTTCTCCAATCTTTTATAGTGCTTATACTCCTTCATCCCATATATACCAATTTTTAAAATCAAATCCTCACAGCTGTGATGCTGAGTGCAACTTACCCTCTCTAAATCTTCCTTAATTCCTTTATCCCGAAATATACTTTTCAATTTTCACTGCAACTTTCCGCGGAACTATACACTGTACAGTTTTTTATAACGGTTTTCTGTTATACCTGCACCGAAGCTGAGCGCAAGTTTGATGCCTCAAACCGCTCTTATTTTGGAAAATTAAGAACATTTTAACAGTCTTTTATTGAGAAACTATACATCATTATGTTCGTGGTTGAGGCACTATCCTGTGGAGTTGATGACGCTTAAGGTTGCGTTCTTAGCCTTGCTTCCGAGGCTTATGCTCTTGTTCATGAAAGCCGCAGCTACAGCCGCCACTATTCCTATCATTGCAATAACCATTATGAGTTCGAAGAGTCCAGCACCGCCCCTTCTGTCCTTTATGAACTTTCTCAGCATGAACAGTAGAGGGCTTTTAAAAGCAAGTCCTCACAGCTGTGAGGGTGCGGATTTTAAAATCAAAATTATTATATGCAGGCAAGAAAGGTGTTCAGCAAGGATTTGACAAGGGCTCCGCCCACAGCGGTTGAGCCCAAGCAGAGCATCCTTAAAGGCAAGGTTTATCTGGGATGGACGAAGTACCAGCACAAGCTGTTCTTCTGGGACTGGGAGAAGCTCGTCAATCCCCACATGGTTGTTTTCGGAATGAGCGGGCAGGGTAAATCTACGCTCGTGAAGACTTTTCTCGAAAGGTGCAAAATATTTCACAGGATAAACGCTGTGATAATAGACTTCAGCGGAGAATACTCAGATTATGCGGAGCACAATTTGCAGCTCGGCTCTAAAGATTTTCTCAACATTATGGACTTAGGCGGGCTTGCACCGAGGGAGAGAATAGAGCAGTTGATGCACGGCTTCGAGACCGCATTCGGCCTGAATCCGAAGGACTCTCCCCTGCAGTATATCCTTCTGCAGGAGTTTTTAGAGGAAGCCTACAGAAGGAAGGGATTTGATTTGGATAAATACAGCGAGAATATAGAAACCCCGACTCTTTTAGACGTTTATGAGATTGCAAAAGAAAAGTATGAGCAGTTAGAAAAGAAATACAAGAGAAGTGAGGGAATGAAGTCAAGCATTGAAAGCCTGATGGCAAAAATAAGATTCTACGCTCTGCACGGCTCGGGTGCCTTTTCAAGGAAATCAACGATAAGGCTTGATGAGATAACATCGAAGGGCATAATTAACCTTGATTTGAGCAAGCTTCCAGATGAAAAGGCGAGAATTTTCGTTGGGATGAGCATTTTGGAATACCTTATAGATAGAATGAGAAAGGAAGGGGAGTATAAAGGGATAAAGCTTGTAATCGTTCTGGATGAAGCCCACAAATTGGCTGGAGAGAATTCTCCCTTAATCCCTTTAATAAAAGAGGGAAGAAAATACGGGTTTGCAGTGGTTGTGTCTACACAGGACGTGCCGGATGTAAGCCGAAAAGTTATAAGCAATGCAGGCAGTCTTTTCATATTCAAGCTTCAGGACTACGAGCAGGCGGAATACATAGCAAAAAGCACGAACATGTCCCAGCACTTCATGAACGAGATTTTTAAGCTTAACAGGGGATGGTGCATCGCAAAGCTGAACTTCAGCGAGGAGCAGTCGAACACCTTCATTTTGAGGGTTGACCCAATAATCTACAGAAGGGTTAAGGTTATTTTCGAGGAGCCTAATCTTAAGGAAATTCTCATGCGGAAGATTGAAGAAGCAGAAAAACTGCTTGAGGAAATTGCAGATAAAATACCAGAAGAGCACAGAAATAACGCTGTTGATCTTCTTAGCCGGCTGAAGTCTAAGGATAAGATAGACTTTTCAGATTTCATAGCGATTAACAGGTTGATCGAGGAATTTAGAGATATAATAAATGTATGATCTAAATTTTTAAATAGTTTCGCCTTCATGTTCGATACCAAACTTATTTTTTAATTCTTCGAATTTTTCTGAAGGAATTACTAAAGAGTATTGTTCTATTGCGTAAAGATATCTAAAAGCTTCTGCCCAGTTACCTACCTGTAGGGCATCACGTGAATAGTTAAGAAACGTCATCATTTCTCCTTGTATTTTAGGATATTTTTTTACTTTATCAATATACATCATTATTACATAAATTTTGTCAGGTAATTCTTCAAAATCCTTTCTAAGACGATTACAGACCTTATCACCAAATACTATAACAAGCAGAAATAATAAAATAAACATAAATTTTGCTGGCAATGATTCAGCTTTTAAAGCTTCTAAAAGAAGAATGATACATATAATAGAGAAACTTATAATAAGATATACACC
>JALTZZ010000051.1:0-3076 GCA_027051165.1 archaeon
CTGCTCGGAGAAAACTTAAGAGCTAATACCCTTAAAACCACATTCCTTCCAGTGCCCCGTGCGTGATGCTGTTCAATGCAATCGCTTTTCCTTAGCTCACTATACCTATAAATGCTTATTAAAGTTGAGATGCAATGCCATTACCAATCAAAAAAGTTATAAGAGTGCTCTCTTTTAATTTTAAGCTTAAATTAAGTTGTGCATAATTGTGCCCATACCTCGTTATTTGGACGGGGCTGTCTTTTGAAACGTTAATATTTTATGGTGCAGAAATGCAAGACAAGGTTCTTGAGCTTGCGATAAGGAGAGGATTCATATATCCGAGCTACGAAATATACGGTGGTGTAGGGGGATTCTACGACTACGCCCCTCTTGGAGCTATCTTAAAAAAGAAAATAGAGGATAAGTGGAGAAAGATATTCTGCATAGAAGAAGGGTTCTACGAGATACATTGTCCAACAATTGCTCCAGAGGAAGTGTTTATTGCAAGCGGACATGTAAAGAACTTCGTAGACCCTCTCGTTACTTGCGAAAACTGCAGAGAAAGCTTTAGAGCAGATCATCTGATTGAGGAGAGCATGAACATCAGTGCAAGCAACATGAGCTACGAAGAAATGAGCAAGCTTGTAAAGCAGATTTCCTGCCCAAACTGTGGTAAAAAAGCATTTGGCGATGTTTACAGCTACAATCTGATGTTCAAAACCGCAATTGGTCCTGGTGGGAAGAGAACAGGTTATCTACGCCCAGAAACTGCTCAGAACATTTTCATACTCTTCAACAGGCTTTATGAGTTCAGCAGAAAAAAGCTTCCATTTGGAATAACGCAGATAGGAAAAGCTTATAGAAATGAAATATCCCCAAGGCAGGGATTAATAAGGCTCAGAGAATTTACACAGGCAGAATTAGAATACTTCTTTGATCCGAGAAATGAAAGCATTGACAGATTTAAGTTGTATGAGAATGAAAAATTAAGACTTCTAACAAGAGAAAATAAAGAATTTGAAATAACGGCAAAAGAAGCTGTTGAGAAAGGCATATTAATAAATGAGATATTTGGCTATTTCTTGGCACTGACAAAGAGATTTCTCGTTGAGGTTGGAATAGACGAAAAAAGAATAAGGTTCAGACAGCATCTAAAGGAGGAGCTTGCACACTACGCAAGGGACTGCTGGGATGCCGAGGTGTTTACAGAGAGATACGGGTATATAGAGGTCGTAGGAATAGCCGATAGAGGAGACTATGATTTAAAAGCTCACGAAAGGCACAGCAACGTTGAGATGAAAGCTTTTGTATCCTATGAAAAGCCCGTAACCATTAAAATGAAAGTTTTTGAGTTAAATTTGAAGGAAATTGGAAAAACATTTAGAAAAAAAGCTAAAGAGATAATAAAAGAACTTGAAAATGCGGATGAAAAGCTTATAGAGGAGTTCGAGAAAAAAGGCTTTGTTAAAGTTTGCAACGAAGTCTTGGATTCGAGGTTCCTCAAGGTTAAAGAGGTTGAGAAGAAGGTTCACGGAGAGAAGGTTGTTCCTCATGTTATAGAGCCTTCATTCGGTATAGACAGAATCTTATACTGTGTTCTTGAGAGTGCATATAGAGAAAGAAATGGAAAGAAAATTTTAAGCTTTAAGCCAGATATAGCACCTATAAGTGTTGCGGTGTTTCCGCTTGTAAGCAAAGATGAGCTAAAAGATATAGCCCTCGAACTGCTGAGAAAAATAAGAGCGAGGGGAATATATGCAATATATGATGAGAAGGACAGTATAGGTAGGAGATACGCAAGAGTAGATGAAATAGGCGTGCCATTCGCGATAACAGTAGACTTCGACACGCTAAAGGACAGCACGGTAACGGTAAGGTTCAGAGACACAACAGAGCAGGTTAGAATAAGCACCGCTGAAGTGGTTGATGTTGTTGAAGAGCTTGTAAACGGTAAAATTAAATTTGAGGAGCTAAAAATGAAAAAATGAGGGTTTTTCTTGTTAATCCGCCTATATATGATTTTACAGCCTATGATTTTTGGCCTAAGCCATATGGGATGCTGAAAGTAGCGGGTTTAATAAAAGCTGAAAAGTATTTATTTGATTTTATAGAACAGAGCAGTTTTTAATAGAGATGAATATGGAAGGGGAAAGATTTCATTCAAAAAGATAGAGAAACCAAAGGAATTCAAAAATATAAAGAGGTTTTTCAAGAGATTTGGGTGTAGCAAAGAAGAATTTAGAGAATATCTTAAAAAAGTAAACACTGATTTCGTTCTAATTTCAACGGGTATGACATACTGGTATCTCGGAGTTAAGGAGGTAATAGATGTTGTAAAAAAGTATTCGAAGGCAAAAATAATTCTCGGCGGAGTCTATGCAACGCTATTGAGCGAACATGCATACAGCTTGGGAGCAGATGCGTAGTTAAAAACATAGATTCTTTAACGGAATTCTTTGACCTAAAAGAGCAGGAAAACACAATGCCAGAGTGGAATTTATACGAAAAGCTCAGCTATGGGGTAATAAAGTTGACAGAAGGATGCGTGTATAAATGCTCATACTGTGCGAGCAGAGTTTTATACGATGGATTTAAAGCTCTAAGCATAGATGAAGCAGTTTCTCAGATGGAATATTTTTACAAGCGGAATATTAGGGATGTAGTTTTCTACGATGATGCACTGCTCTACAATGCAGACAAAATACTTATACCATTTTTAGAAAAGGTTAATGAAAAATTTGAAGGCTTCTTTAGGTTCCATACTCCAAATGCTCTTCATGCAAGATTTCTAAAAGAAGGAGAGTATAAAGAGAAGCTGGCTAAGAAGAACTGGTGATAAGGTTTCGTCAAGCGAGTTAGAGAGTGCTGTTGAAAATCTCGTTTCTGCAGATGCAGAGAGAAGCAGTGTAACGGCATATATAATGATGGGACATCCGCTACAGAGGATAGAGGATGTTTACGAGAGCATGGACTTTATGAAAAAATTAAGAATAAGATTTAACCCCCTTGCAAAAGACCTCATACAAGCGAAGAGACATGCTCATATAATTGCGAGCTAGGCTATACATAATATTTTTCAATAAAAGGACATTTA
>JALTZZ010000051.1:3086-4512 GCA_027051165.1 archaeon
ATTCTTTTCAATTTCTCAGTAAAGCTGTAGAATTTTTGCACATGAATGCATAAATATTAAGTTAAAAAGGAAAATAAAGGAAGAATATATGTGATTGGCGCTCGCATTTTGCAAGGGGGTTATTTGATTATTCTACTGAGCAATTTATCACTTGTCATGATCATGTATACAAAAAATTCAAAGAAAAACGCAAAAGATAAATGCTTCAAGGAAAAATAATATATATAAACGAAAAAGCAATTAATCCTACAGAATTCATTGAAAAAATTGTCTCCAAAATTCTACCGACAAAAAGTGGCATCTATAAATCTCCGGACATATTTTTAAGGTCTTCTCAGTGTTTCAAAAAAAGGAAACTTTATATATGCACTAATTAGCGAAAGGATAACATGAAGACGAAGAGGTCTTAAAATTATAAGATATTCGTAAAAGTATTACTTGAGCATAAGAACAAGACGGGGCACAAGTGGTATAAATTCTATGGGATAGTATTCAATTTAATGTTCAGAGAAATTGATGTGGAGTTTATATTAAGCAGGAAGCTCAGGAAGATTATAAACTTAGAGAGAGTCCCGTGTTATACAACGATATGCAGAGCTGTAGGAAAGCTAACGGAAGAAGCGCATTTTTGAAGAGTTTTAGCATGCGATTCTACTGGCATTCGGGATTATAACAGGAGTTCCTACTGCGAAGCGGGATTGGAAAAAAGAGAAAGCACTGGCATGTTTATATCGTTGATACAAGTAACATTTCAGTGATCTCTCAGAGAATTGGTATATGCACAAGCTCAGATGCCCCCTTTTTGGCTGATATGAAAAACGAAAAAACACATAGTCGCAGATTCCTGCTTCGATTGCTTGGCAACTAAAGCTTCGCAGTTTTAAAACCCAAAAAACGCCGGCTGCTCTATCTTAAACTCTTCCTCGTCAATGTGAAAAATAGAGTTAAATCCCGCTTACGTAAGTTTTGCTAATCGCCACTTGCTGTAACATCTATCTATTTTACTTATTTGTTACTTTTTTATCCTTGTTATCTAAACTTACAATTGAGCAATTATAAAAGATTTTTTAATTCTTCTTTTTTATGAGAATGTTCATAACAAAATAAAAAACGGCGACTTTCAAGAATAAAATTCCCAAAAAATGTTATTATGTTTACTTATTAGATGTTATAAAAACCAGAAATGATAAGATTATTTGCGGGGGTTCGATGTTGAAACTTGAAGATTTCAGGATAATAGGTGAAATTCTAAACAACATGAGCTGGGGTTTTGCAGTTTTTGACAAAGAATTTAACATATTATATTTTAACGATGCTTTTGTAAGAATTTCAAACGTGGATCCGAAGAACGTTGAAAAATGTAGAATGCTAATAAAAGATTTTTATGAAAGGTGCTTTAAAGGTAAAATAACAAAAACAACAATAA
>JALTZZ010000052.1 GCA_027051165.1 archaeon
TTTTTCATCTCTTGCAAAGGAGCTGAACATCAAGATTAAACACGAGCCTCCTTGAGTTTACCCACGACTTTTCTCATTAACTTGGAGTAAAGTCCTAATCTTGAAAATAGGTCTTCTGCCAGATCCTCGTTGTATGTATGAACTATCATATTCCTGTCATCTACCATACTTAGCAGTCTCTCGAGCTCCTTATCTTCTATATAATGGTTTCTGAAAAGCTCTCTCATACAGGACTTAGGAGAATTGCACTCTACACCTTCGATCTCTTTCAAGGCAGTTTTTACAAACTTCCAGAATATCTCGAAGGTAAACTCGAACCTCTGAATTGCCGAATCCCTTAGAAAGGGATAAAGGTCTGTACTTCTCTTATTTTCTGCAACGTTTATCGCTTCAGTAAGTCTATCAATAGATTTTTCAAAATCTTCTAACTGTTTCCTAAACTTATCCAGAGCTTGCCCTCCTCCATAACTTCTCTTTTAAAGTCTTCCCTTACCCTTGAGAGATCAACCACATCCACTGTAAATATGAGATTGGATTCCTCTAAAATTTCCCTCAGCATGGACAGCTCGTAACTTATGTCTTTATCCGAAAGAAATCCAAGATCCAGGTCGCTCCTCGGCGTATGATCTCCCCTTGCTCTTGAGCCGAATATATAGACCTTTATCTTCTTGCCTTTGAACAACTCTCTTATAGCCTTTTCTATGTCTTCCAAGGTTCTTATATTTCTTGGACCCGGGAGAATATGTTTTTCGCTCATTGTGCTTTATTGTTCCGTCTTACGAGTTTCCTCTCTGTAAGATAAGGTAACTATAATGGTACTGATAATTAGAAAGAATACAAGCAGTACTATACCAGCCAGTATAAGGTCGATATTCATTCTCTATACCTCCTGCCGTACAGATAAGATAAGCCCAGAGCAACCAAAGTGAAAGTTAATCCTATGAACATAAGGATCCAACTCTCCTCTCTCTTTTGCAATATGTAGCCTACGAAAGAAGCGATGTAGGAACGCCTGCTATGGCTTTTGATATGTCTCTGGTAGTAAGGAAATCTCTCTTTAGTCCGTAATTCATATTCAAACAAAAAAGCCCCGCACGAGGCGGGGCTGGAGATTGTGTGGTCTAGGAGTTAGAAGTTGTACCAGAGTGCGAGGGTGACGTCGGTGTAGGAGTCTTTAGCTGGAGCAGTTGCATTGTCATCTTTTATATTGTCAATAGATAGAGCTATTCTGTTACCTACTCCTTTGACATAGAGCTGAGCTACAACACCAAATACTTGTGCTTTCTTAGCCTGGTCTGGATCAGACTGTGCCCATCTTACACCTATAGCGGGCTTTCCAAGGATAGTGTTCTGGTTAAAGAGAACCTGACCCTGGACGATTATACCGTTTACGTCGTTACCCGATGTTCCCCCTTTATCCTTGTGACTAACGTAACCAATGTTTATGTTAGGTACAACGGCTCCAAGATTCTGTTCCCAGAGGGCATCTACAGCAAAGGACTTCTGAGATTTTTTACCAGAACCGTAATCCTGTGTAAAGTAAGATAGACCTACGGTAAGAGTGTTCTGCTTTCCAAGGTAGGTCTCCTTGAGTACGTATCCAGGGTGGCCTTTATAGCCTACCATAACAGGAGCAAACTCCACCCTTACACCGTAACCAGTCTTGGGATCGGTAGAGGAAGTTCTATTCTTACCATCTGCAGCGTAAAGGTAATACTTGAACAAACCACCAGCAACCTTACCCCAGACACCAACCTGAGGAGAACGCGAACCAGATCCAATTATCTTTTCGGAGGCAGGGTTACTAAACGGGTTTCCAGCCCCTGTATTCTTAAGGGGAGAAGCAGGCCCTGTTGGCATTATGAACGACCAACCAGACTGTATTCCTGAGTGAAGTTCCCAAGGAAGCTTTATAGCACCAGCATAAACTTTGAACTCCTTAGCAAAGTCAAGCATGATGAAAGCATCTACTAGTTCAAAAGTTTGATTTTTGGTCATATCACCCTGAAATGCCCACTTGAAGATTTTAGAAATAGAACCTTTTCCGTATATCCTTGCATTGGGAACTGAGAAGTAGATATCAGACTTATCGGTATCTGATCTCTTTCCAGCATAGATAGCATGTACCTTAGCCCTGAAACCCATCTTGAAGGACTTGCCTTTACCGAGGTCGATCTTGACCGCATGGGCCTGACCTGCGAAAACTGCTGCACCCAGTATGGCTGCCGCTGCTAAGTAGCTCTTCTTCATGACATACCCTCCTCTCAAAAATTTTTCAATAGAGATTATAGGCACATAAGATCTATTTTGTCAAGTCTTTTTGTATCAAGGCTTTGATTCTGCAAAATTGCCAAAAGCTTGATTTTCAACGACTTCATTTTTGCAAATTTGCAACCACATTCTAAGAAGCTTTCAAGATGTATAATAATGCTCGCTTAAACTGAAAGGGAGGAAAGGTATGCTGAAGGAAGGGGACAAAGCGCCAGACTTCTGTCTCAAGGGTATAGATGAAAGTGGAGAGGAAAGGGAATTTTGTCTTAAGGATTTCAGAGGAAGTAAGCTAATACTTTACTTCTACCCTAAGGATAACACGCCCGGATGCACAGTTGAGGCCTGTGATTTCAGAGACAACCTCAACGTTCTGGTAGATAAAGGCTACAAAGTCGTGGGCGTGAGTCCGGACAGTCTGGACTCTCACAGAAAGTTCAAAGACAAGTACAACCTCAACTTTCCCCTCCTTAGTGATCCTGACAGAAAGGTTGCAGAGTCCTACGGCGCTTACGGCGAAAAGAAGATGTACGGAAAAGTGACCAAGGGTATAATCAGATCTACATTCCTGATTGACGAAGAGGGTAGGATAAAGAAGGCATGGTACAACGTAAAGGCGAAAGGTCACGTAGAGAATCTTCTGAAAGAGCTTCAGGATTGAAGGAGAAGGCTCAGAAGGTTATAGAAAGGCTCAGAAATCTATACCCGGACGCCCGGCTGGAGCTTGAATACGACAACGCTTTCCAGCTTCTTGTAGAAGCTATCCTTGCCGCTCAGGAATCCGATAAGAAGGTAAACAAGCTAAGAGGAGAACTGTTCAGAAAATACAGGAGCCCTGACGACTTCGTGAAGGCTTCTCTGGAAGAGATAGAAAGCGATATAAGGTCTATAAGCTTCTACCGTAGAAAGGCAAAACTGATAAAGATGTGTTGCGAGGCGCTTATCAAGGAGTTCGGTGGAGATATACCGCAAAGTGTAGAAGATATGATCAAACTCCCCGGCGTGGGTAGAAAAACCGCGAACATGGTCTTAGGGTGTGCATTTGGGCTTCCGGCAATAATAGTGGACAGGCACGTTCTGAGGGTATCCCAGAGGATAGGTTTTACAAGGCAGAAAGATCCTGACAGAGTTGAGTCCGAACTCATGGATATAGTTCCAAAGGAGGAATGGACATCCTTTTCCCTGCTACTTCTGAACCACGGGAAGAGAGTCTGCACAGCAAAGAACCCGAAATGTGAGGAATGTTCTATATGTGATTTGTGTGAGTCCTGCATGTCCACATAAGAAGACGCTTCTCAGGATCATCGAGTAAGGTTTAAATATAAAGGCCGTAGAGCTCGAAAATTTTAGCTCCACACGGCACATTAGGAAACGTGCGTAGATCGGCACATCCTCATTACCCCCCATGCTCTTGAAGTTTCAACTCCACACGGCACATTAGGAAACGATACAATACTGACAGTCCTTGACGAGCTCGCCCAAGGTTTCAACTCCACACGGCACATTAGGAAACATTTACTATCCGTATAGGGCACCAATCTACAGTTGAGGCATTAGTTTCAACTCCACACGGCACATTAGGAAACCTTCCTCCTTTATGACCCCAAGACGGGGAAAATAAGTTTCAACTCCACACGGCACATTAGGAAACGAGGCTCAAAACGAGCTTCTCCCTCGGAAAGAAAGGTTTCAACTCCACACGGCACATTAGGAAACACACGGCGGTAAACCTTCCCGTTCTTTCGGGTCTCGGGTTTCAACTCCACACGGCACATTAGGAAACCCCAGATCCAGCTATTCCTTGTAGACTTTGAAGGTCGTTTCAACTCCACACGGCACATTAGGAAACTGAAGCTATCAGGAGTTCTAAAACTCAGAACATCATCAATGTTTCAACTCCACACGGCACATTAGGAAACGCAGCCAAGCACGGGATCTTGAGGCAGGCATTTATGCGTTTCAACTCCACACGGCACATTAGGAAACCCGCTTAGAAGATATAATAAACATAACTATCAAATGGTTTCAACTCCACACGGCACATTAGGAAACTAATTAGAAATGTTTATTTTCAATTATATATAACCATGTTTCAACTCCACACGGCACATTAGGAAACACAACGTCCTTGTCCACGGAAAGGTCAGAAA
>JALTZZ010000053.1 GCA_027051165.1 archaeon
AAGCGCTCTGTTATAAAGTTCGCAGCCTTGAGTGTCCTTTTATTGGGCATGCTCATTTCTCTGGGATTTAACAGCAAGGAAAAGCTTCAAGCCCTTGCTGAGTCTTGACTCAGCAAGGGGGTTATAATATTTTTAAATATATTAATAACTTGTTACTCACGGGCTTTTTAAAGGGTGCTTATATATGGGTGTAAAAGTTGAGAATGTCGTAGCCTCTGTTACATTAAACCAGAGAATAGACTTAGAGTTAATAACGAAGAACTTAGAAAATGCAGAATACGAGCCGGAGCAGTTCCCCGGATTGGTCTATCACCTTACTGAGCCTAAGGCTGCAGCCCTTATTTTTGGTTCTGGAAAAATTGTATGCACAGGAACAAAGAGCGTTGAGGAAGCTAAGAGAGCTATCTACAAGATCATTGAAGATATAAAAAGGGCTGGTATTGAAATAAACGATGAACCGGAAATAACTGTGCAGAACATCGTTGCTACAGCAAATTTGAATGCTGAGCTAAACCTCGATGCAATCGCTATAAGCTTGGACAACACGGAATACGAGCCGGAGCAGTTCCCCGGGCTTGTTTATAGAATGAACGATCCAAAGGTTGTTCTCTTGCTTTTTGGTTCTGGAAAAATTGTTTGCACAGGAGCGAAAAGTGTTGAAGATGCTGAGAGGGCTGCAGAAAACATCTACAAAACTTTGAAGGAGTTAGGTTTAATAGATTAGCCATGCAGAGGGAAAGGTATCTTCAGCTGCTTGAAAGGGCTTATGCCCAGCTTCCAGAAACGGTAAAGGAGCACAGCAGATTTATTATTCCCACGGTTATCTCCAGAATACAAGGTAAGATTACAGTTATAACGAACCTCGGAGATGTAAGCAAGGCTGTGAACAGAGATCCTGAGATGATTGCAAAGTTTCTCATGAAAGAGCTTGGAACGAGTGGGATGTTTGATGGGCAGCAGCTCATACTAAAAGGTCAGTTCAGGCAGAGCCAAATACAGAGCAAGTATGAATCTTTCCTCGCACAGTTTGTTATCTGCCCAGAGTGCGGCAAGCCTGATACAAAGATAATAAAAGAAGATAGAATAAGCTTTCTAAAATGCGAGGCATGTGGATCAAAGAATCCTATCGGCGGAATAAGAGTTACAAAGATAAAAATAGAGAAACCCGAAGTAGGTGAAGAGATAATAGTCCCAATAACAAGAATAGAAGGGAACAACGGCATAGCTCATGTAGGCAACTACAGAATCATTGTTAGAAATGTAAAAGAGGAAGGAAAAGTTAAAGCAAGAGTAACTGAGATCGTTGGAAACGAAATTTATGCTGAATATATAAAGACTGTTAAGTAGTTTTTATTTGTTTTTTATCGTCAATATTCATTCCTTATAATTAATGCTCTCCTTAGATGCACTCTTTGCAATAAGCTTATCGGTAATTATCATCGTAGGAATGCTTGCTATAGTTCAGGAGAGAGAGAACTTTGTAGATGAATTTTCAAAACTTTCTGAAGCAAAAATGGCTGCAAGGGTTCTGGCAAGCATAATTAACAAAGCATATTCAAGCGGAGAAGGATTTCTCACTGAGGTTGATTTGAATATAACAAGATACAAGATAAACATAAGCGGAAGCAAGATATCCGTTAGCTTTGCCGATCCTTTCTTCTCAACGCACCCAGTGAGAACATACTCCGTGGAAACTTTTGCCGAAAGAATAGCTTTATGTATGAATGAAACATGCAATGAATGTATAGATATGCAAAAACCCCTTAGGGTTGTGAACAATGGAACGCATGTTGTCGTTTGTATTAGATAAAAAGGCTCAGGCTGGGATTGAGCTTCTGATATTTATTGCAGTATTCCTTATACTATCGCTGACGGTTTTTCCATACGTTATAAAGAATAATGAGATAAATATAGCTTTAACTTGTGCAAGAGACGGTGCAACATATGGTTTGCATGTTCTTAAGCTTGGGTATTCGAAAAATGAGACCGTATATAGATATACAGTAAAAATGGAAAGAATCGAGCTTATAAATAAGGGAACTGAAAATAATAAAAAGAAATATCAAATTAGAGCATTATTATTTGCAGATGAGAAAGTAAATTGTAGCTTCTTACGAGCAGAATTACAACACTATATGGGTTCTTTTGTTGCGGATTGCTTAGGAGTGGAATATAAAAACTGGAGAGTAGAAACTGATAAAAGAATTTATACATTCTATGTTGATATTAAAGGATGTAGATAAAAATGATATTAAAACTAATAAAAAAAATAAACAATTTAACAAAAGAAAAAAAAGCTCAAATAAGTATAGAAGCCCTTATAATACTTGGCTTTATAATAATAATTTTAGTTTCTATAACGTATCCCATGGCTTTTAAAGCTTCAAGCACAGCTCAGGATGTTAAATATGCAACCCTCACAAGAACAGTTGCAGATAAAATAAGCCATGCAATTAATTTTGTCTACTACTCCGGAGTTGGAACCGAGAAAACCTTCTATATTAACGCTCCAGCAAGCATATCGGTTGGAACCGCTAAAAATGGAGAGCCCCTCTATGAGAGATATATCGTTCTGACACAGAACAACAACGAGCTAAGATTCACGTTACACATAATAAAGAGAAACAACGATGGAAGTATAAAACTAAATGAAACAAAAACCATTATAAAAGAATTGCCGCCTATAGACTGGATTATATACTATAATGGTGAAAACGTTGAAAACATAACATTCTCTGGCAGATACAGAGTTGTTATAAGCTGGAATAATATAAGTTTCTATAAGATAGGGTGAGGTGTTTCCTTTGAGAGCCTTTATATTTACAATGGATGCGTTGATCTCTCTTATACCTATAACAATAGCATTAGGCGTTACTGCAAGCCTAATTTTTTCTGCTGTTGATGAGCATGTAAGCTACTCAAGCGAGTATGAGCAGTTTATGGATACATACGACTTTGCAGACTTTTTTATTAAAAAACTGTTTAGCGCCGGAATACATACAAATGCAAGCTTTAAGATTTCATGGGGTGTTGGAGTTCCACCGGCGAATAAAAACTGTCCAGCAGTAGCATTGAATATAACCGAGTTTTGGGTTCCAGCAAAGCTGAAGATGATAAGAAATATGGCTGGAGATGTAAGAACTGATATCTTGGATATAGGTGCTTTTTCCAAGTATGCAAGCGACAGCAAAGTTAATGTCTTTGGTGAAGATGTGTATTTTATTAATGCAAGCAAAATTGCAGATGAAACTAAATTTAAAAGAAGCTTTAGAATAGCTGTAATAAGCTATAGGGAAAAGGTTTTGGAAGAGATAAACTTTACTTATGTTGTAAATACATCGGGCATATGGTATTACTATAACGTGTGGGATGAGAACAATGATGGCTATGTTAGTGATGATGACGATCCGTTTATGGTAGTCGCATACGGAGAAACTGGAAATGTAGAGGAGAATGTTGTAAGCCTAAGACTGCCGGTAATGTTCATATATGATGAGGTTCTCGAAGTGGCACCATATAAGAATAGAAACGGGATAAACAACAGTGTAGATGTCTTTCAAATACCGTTCCTTATAGATGAAAACGGATATGGAACAAACATCATGATCATAGAAAGACCGCACAAGCTCACAGTGGGTGCATGCAGTGGGTGGTATGCCGAGGCTACAAAGAGCAATGAGCCGGTTAGAATATCGAGGGTATACATAACGCGAGGACAATGCTTTTACTACAACATAAGCAACGACTACGATAATCGTTGCATAGAAGATACATACAACCTCCTTAACGGAACCATAGACATTTACGTTGACAACGAACTTGTATATAGCGGCGTGGTTCCGAGAAATGATACGGTTGACATAACCGACAACTTTATATCAGCAATCAAGACTCCATACCCGGTTATAAGGCTAATTGCGAGAAACTGCACACCAACGCTAAGTGCACCACTAAACTTGGTTATAGAAGCTGAAGAACCTTGGGTTGTTATTAAAATTATAGCAAGACCAGCATACTTTATTCTGGAGGTGGGTGAATGAAAGGTTTTATATTTACAGCTACAGCACTGCTGCTTGCGATACCGGCTGTAGTCCTTATTGCAAGCCTCTATGAAATAATCTCAATAGGAGAAAAAGGGGTTATAGCGAACATTCAGATGGAGGAGACATATAATGTTGTTCAGACTGTGAATAAAGATTTTGAAAGAGCATTGACTATTACGGGTAAGCATGCCATAATACAAACGATAAACCAGATAATAAACGAGGGAGAAGCTTCTGACAACGCTGTTGAAGATATAGAATACTACATGCGCTATAGTAGCAGAAATATATCATATTACATAAACCTACTTCACAACACTCTGCAGCGAGAGCTTTACTACGAAATCATTAATATAACTCCTGTAAATTTAGACATAAAACCTTATACAAGTTTTTATATAATTGCGGAGGGAAGAATAAATGTAACTCTTAAAAGAGGAGATGTCAAATATACGGGTTTGCTACCAAGACTTGGGGTTTCTAAAGCCTTTATAGATATAGAAGGTTTGGAAGATCCTATATTTCCGTTAAAAAGTGATGGTTTTCTTCACAGAACAATATACAAGTGTCCGTGCTACTTTCATGTAAAAAACAATGAAGGCTTAAGCAATTTAGTTCTCCATTTAAGATTCGATGAAAAAGCTGCCAAAAAACTTGAGATTTTTGATGGAACACCGTATGAGAACGACATAAGTATTGTAGCTGGAGAAGTTAAAAGATTTAAGATAAAAGATGACCCCTGCGATATTGATTATGCGGCAGAAGTAAACAATACACAGATAAAGGTAGGTGGAGGCAGTCATTTAAACCTCAACGAATATACTATAGAGTTCTGGATAAATACGACAGATAATTCCGGAACTATAATGAGGGGCGACAACTACAACATAACTATATCCAATGGAAGAGTGGTGTTTACCGTTGATGGAAACCGTATAGAAGCAACCGAGATAAACGATGGCTTTTGGCACCACATTGCTGTAGTAAAAAGGGGTAGCAATGCATATATATACGTTGATGGCGAACTTGAGAGAGACGGTTCCGGGGCAAATATAGCAAACAACAATGGAATAATAATCGGAGAGTTTTCTGGTTTAATAGATGAAATAAGAATATATAATACCTCATTATCTGAAGAAGTTATAATAAGACACTCAAATCCCGATAACAAAAAGATAAATGATCTATCAGCTTTCATAACGGATATAACAAACGGCTACTATCATGTTAGTAGCGAAGGTGCAGGCTTGCTCGACAGGCTCGAAGGAAACTTAAGATTAAGTAGCAAATACAACGCTACAGCATTTTCTGGTCTTGAGAGCTTCATAAATCCTGAAGAGCTGATGCTATATGCCTCTGGTAGTTTTGAGACCCTTGTTGCTCAAAGGATCAATGAAAATACAACCTGTATAGATTATAAATTCTTAGACTGGGACAACAACTATCCGGGAAGGAAACTTGTATGGATCTCACAAGTGTTTCAAGGATTTAGATTAAGCACTACGGATGCAAGCAAATATGGTGTTGAAAACTTGCTTTACGACTAACTAAACTTAGAAATAATTTGTTTTTGCTTTAATATACAGTTTAACTTCCTTCTTATAATTAATGAAATTTATTTTTATGATCATTTCTTTTTTCTTTTAGTATAAACTTAAAAATATTTGAGATTATTTTCCATTTCTTTCAATATAAAAATAAAAATATAGTTAACATCACTATCTATCTACATATCCACTTTCCGTAAAAGGGTTAAAAAGAAAGAGTTTCCGTAATAATGTTATATTTATCGCTGATAAATCTTTATAACTCCTCCACCCTTTCTAACACCTAAAGATCTTGCTACAGGCTCGCATTTTGCTTTAAGAACAAAAACAATTCTTTTATCCTTGACATCGCTTAGTGTTTCATAGTTTCCCTGTCCCTTTGCTATTATAATATCAGCTTTTTTATATTCTTTTAAAAATTCTTCAGAAACACTCTTAAAATCTATACCTACATTATCGTTGCCTGTTGTTACAACCTTGCATATTGATGTTATTCCAGCAAACTCTGCATCGCTCAATGTTGCATCGTTCAGAATCGGTTCAGATTTTACACATGCAACCACATTTAAATTTAACCTTTTAAGCTCCTTTATACATATTTTATCAAAAACAATTTCTCCAGCGTTATCGCATATATAAAGAACGTTCTTTGAGCTTTTTAAATATTTATAAACAATATCAAAATCGTCTATTGCAAGGGGTTCATTAAAAGCTTTTAGAAGCAAGTCCCTTCTAACCTCAGCATTATATATGCTAAAATCTATCAAATTTCCAGCTAAAGCTATTTTAAATGATTTTTTTAATCTTTCTTTTGGATCATCTTCTCCATTAACAATGCTCTCAGCAAACCTTACAAGCTCCATTGCTACAATGTTTGACCTCTTTTTCTTTTCTTCCAGCGGATCGCTATCATTTAACCTCTTCTTTAGGTATCTGTGCATCTCGCTTCCAAGCAACGCTGGAACTTTGTTCTCATCAAAATTCTCTTCAAGAAACCTGAGCACTTCTTTTAAAATTTCAATTTTTTCATGCTTGCTAATTTTCTTAAGCTCAACAATGTTCATAGCCTGCTTGACCATGCAGGGTAAGCATTCTATGCCCACCTTCATCTGACTCACCGAGGATTTCTCTCAGCTTTCCCAAGTATCTTGCATCAAGGGTATATAAGTCTGCATCACTTATATCAATCTTTTTGAGAATAGGACTTAAAACTTTTTTAAATCCATCTCCGCTTGAAAACTCGTTGAAGGCTGGCATTACTGTAATCTTGCCTTCTAAGACAAGCCAACACGGAATTTTTAATGTATTTATTTCAACACTTGCATGTTCGTGTCCTATGACGATGTGCTTCTTTGCCTCATTCTCATCAATGTTCATGTGCCCGTGTGTTATTAGATATCTTCCTATTTCTATTTTTTTCTCTACATGCTCAGCGATTTCCTCTATTTTGCTGTCATGATTTCCTTTTATAAATAAGACATCTATATATTCCCTAAGTTCTTTTACAAATTCCTTAAGCTTTTCTTTGCTTTTCTCAGTAAATCCCAAGTAATCATGCTTAAAATCCCCATTTATTATTAAAACCCTTGCTTTTGTTCTTTCTACTATATCAAGCAGTCTTCTCTTTATTTTCTCTGACAAGAATGGAACTCTGATGCCTTTCCTCCAAAGCTCATGCTCTAAACCTAAGTGCAAATCCGCTACTATTAAATATTTTCCATGAACTATAGCTCTTTCATTGAGAAGAAACTTCATTTTGCATAAGCTCCGCAAGCTCTTTTTTCATTTTGTCTATCTCTCTGCTCAATCCGAAATATTCTGAAAATTTTTCTGTGGTTTTTAGGATTTTTCTGTTATTTTTTCTTTCAACTTCCAAAAATCCCATCTCCACTAATTTTTTTATATGATTTACTGCTTTCCTTCCTATTGCCTTTACAACTTTCGCTTGATATATGGGCTGCTTTATTGCTATGTATCCAAGCGTTTCAAGGAGATCCTTCGGAATATCTGGCTCTATATAGTTGAATATAGCTTTTGCGTGCTCTTTCTTGAGCCCTATTGTGTATCTGTTGTCGAAATTTTTAACCTCAAGAACACTGCCTATTTTTCTGTAACATTCATTTATTTCATTTAAAATAAGTTTTACTTCTTCTTCTGAAGAATTTAAAATTTTACAAATTTCAAAAATGCTTAAGGGTTTATTCGTTGCATAAAGAAGAGCCTCAACAAACTCCTTTTTGTTCATGTAACCTCGATCAAATCCTCTGAGAATCCCTGCTTTACAAGCAGCTTTTTAACCTTCTGCCGCTGATCTCCCTGAAGCTCTATTTTGTTGTTTTTCACTGTTCCTCCGCATGCAAGCTCAGTTTTCAGCTTCTTTACAAGCTCATTCAGATTTATAGTCTTGGAATCTATGCCCTCTATAATTGTCACATTTTTGCCAAACTTTCTCTTCGCCACATAAACCTTTATCTTTTGAGTTTCTCTCGCTATATCCTCGCATATACATAAATCCTCAGGTAACCCACAGACCTCGCACACCTTCATGCCTTCTTTCTCACCCCATTTTATTTTTTATTAAATTATACTAAAGCTTAACCATTCAAACTTTTTTGTTGTGCGATAGCTGTTTGGTTAGATCTTGCCAATATTCATCAAAAGCTATCCACGTCTCCTTTAACTTGCTCTCTAAAACTTCGTTTGAACTATATGCTTCGTTTACAATTATTCTTTTGTTTAGGGAATGATTGAGTCTTTTTCCTAAGAGATCCCTTATCTTCTTTTCATAAAATAGGAGTTCGTTTAAGTTCTCTTCTTCCAATGCTCTAATTATAGCTCTGCATGCTATTTTGCTCGAAAAAACCGCTGAACTTATCCCAGCTCCAGAGATAGGATCTGTTGTTGATGCAGAATCTCCTATTATTAGCATGTTGTCTTTTACAATTCTATCTCTAAGAGCATAAAGAGGCAAAGGAGCTGAGCTGAACGCAATCTTCTTTGCTTTTACTATTTTTTCATTAATAAAGGCATCGAGATATTCTTTTGCAGATTTCTTTGCGAGCTTTGGAACAACACCCAAACCTACCTTTGCACTTCTCTCTCCTGTTGGATATATCCAGACATAAGATCCGGGTGCATATTCTACGTTGAAGTATGTTTCTGCAACACTTTCATCGTCTATTTTAAAGATAGTCTCGTATTGAGCTGTAATAGCGTATAAGCTTGCATCTGGAACTTTTGCTATTTCGTTTCCTACGATGCTATTTATTCCATCGCATCCAACAATAATTTCAGCTTCAAATTTGTTTTTGGTTGTATATACATTGTTTCCATGAACCTTTATAACCCTCTCTCCTATTATATACTCCGCACCCTCTGCACAGGCTTGCTCAGCTACTCCTCTGTCAAATGTTCGCCTATCTACTATAAATCCACGCATGCTTGAGAAGTATTCTTTTCCACTTGGAAATACAGTTTTCATTTCTTTTATTTTTGTTCTTATTCCGTCTATTTCAAAATATTTGAATAGAAATCTTGGTATATATCCGGCACATGGTTTTAGACCTATTTCGTTATTTTTTTCAATAACTAAAACATCTACACCTTCTTTAGCTAAAAAATAAGCTAAACTTGATCCAGCAATGCTTCCGCCTACAACGACAACGCTTCGCCTCATGAATAAAAATTAATGCTTGACTTTATATTAGTTTTCGCTGAACCCCGGAACTCTCGCATCACTGCTTGGTAGCATGCGTGATCTATCACAGCACCTTAGGCAGTTAATAATTTTTTAAATTGTTCTTCTTCAAAAATCAGTAGTGCTACAATCTCAGGGGGCATCAGATATGGGCAGAATGATGCTTGGTAGAAAGCTCAGATATGCAAAAGCTCTTAAGCAAAATAGACCAGTTCCTCTCTGGGTGCTCGTAAAAACGAAAATGAGGGTTAGAAATAATCCCAAAAGGAGATTCTGGAGAAGAACAAAGCTAAAGGTATGAGGTGATCTTCATGGAGGAAAGAATATATACTGTTTCATTTCAGAGGGTTAAGGAAAAAGCCCCGAGAACAAAGAGAGCTGCAAAGGCTATGAGATATTTAAAAGCCTTTGTAAAAAAGCATGCAAAGGTTGATGAAATAAAAATAAACAACGATGTAAATGAAAAAATATGGGAAAATGGAATGAAGAACATACCAAATAAAATAAGAATCAAGGTAAGCATTGATAGAGATAAAAATTTTGCCGAAGTTTCCTTAGTTGAGTAAAGCGGTAGAGTATTATGGTGAGAATGATAGACTACAAAAAAAATCCGAACATAGGCGTGGTTGCTGTTGCAAACGATAGCATAGCTATAGTTCCTCAGGATTCTCCCAAGGAATTTGTAGAGGGTATTGCAGATGAGCTCAAGGTTGATATAATAAGGACAAACATATGTGGTGCAAGCGTTGTTGGGGCTCTTGTGGCTATTAACAATAGCGGTGTTCTCGTTAACAGTCATATCTATGAGGGGGAGCTTAAAATTCTCAAAGAAAACGGTGTTAACCTTGGAGTAGTTGATGACAGACTCAATGCTTTGGGAAATCTTATACTTGCCAACGATAAAGGAGCTGTTGTGGCGAAGGGGTTTAAGAAATCCTCTCTAAAGATTATCGAGGATGTTCTGAACTGTGAAGTCGTTGAGATGGAGATAGAGAGCTACAGAACAGTAGGCTCCCTTGGTGTTGCAAATAATAGAGGAGCAGTTCTTCATCCAATGCTGAGCGAAGACGTTTTAAGAGAGATTGAGGATGTTCTTAAGGTCAACGTGGATGTTGGAACTGTTAACAGGGGCGTTGGATTTGTAAAGACCGGTGCAATAGCAAACAACAAAGGTATTGTTGTCGGTAATTTAACAACAGGTATTGAAATAACGAGGCTTGAGGACGTTCTTGGATTTCTCTGAGGGAGGTGAGGATATGGAAAGCGAAATTAAGATATTCAGGATAAAAGGTAAATTTCAAATGGGGAATGTAATGCAGCCGTTTACGAAGGAAATTAGAGCTTTGAAAAAGGAACATGCAATCGAAATCGTAATGAGCGATTTGGGAAGCAAGCATAAGGTAAAGAGGAGGAAAATAAAAATAGAAGAGGTAAAGGAGATAAGTAAAGATGAGGTTCAGGATCAATTTTTGAAGAGCTTTATCGAAATTTATGGGTGAGCTTATGAAAAAAGAAGTAGATGTTCAGAAGATTGTTGAGGAATATTATATTTACAGCCAGCAGGCAGAAGTTTTAAAGCAGAATCTTGAGCTTATAAATGCGAGCCTTGTTGAGCTCGGCGTAGTTAGAGAGACGTTGGAGCAGCTTGAAAAGCTTGAGAGCGGGCATGAAATCCTTATACCCATAGGCGCAAACTCCTATATAAAGGCGAAGATAATAGACAAAAACGATGTTCTCGTTGGTGTTGGTGCAAAGGTAATTGTTAGGAAGAGCCTTGAAAAAGCAAAGAAAGATGTTGAGGATAAAATAGAAAATATAAAGAAAGTTAGAGATGAGCAGGAAAAGAAATTAAACGATATTATGAGCAAGCTTGAAGAGATAGCACCAATAGTTCAGCAGATACTTGCGGCTCAGCAACAAGCCCAGCAGAAAAGGTAACGGGGATTGTAATGTTTGGTCTTTTAAAAAAGAAGTTTTCATCAATAAAAGAAAAAATTTTAAACAAAATTAAAGAGGAGGCAGAGGTTGAAGAAGTAGTTGAGGAAGTAAAGGTTGAAAAGAAGGCTGAGGAGCTTAAAGAAGGTGCAGAGAAAAAAGAAGAAAAGAAAAAAGAGGAAAAAAAGAAAAAGGTTAGTATAAAGGAAAAATTGGTTGCTGTATTTAAGAGAGAGATAGTTCTCGATGAAAAAAAGCTCGATGAGCTGCTATACGATATTCAGATTGATCTTATAGAGAGCGATGTCGCTTTAGAAACTGCGGAAAAAATATTGAACGATTTAAAGAAGAATCTGTATGGAAAATCTTTTAAAAGAAGCGTTGATGTTGAAAATGTTATAAAAGAAAGTCTTAAAAAATCTCTAAACGAAATAATACCGGAGAACGAAGATATTGTTGATGTTATCAAAAGTTCAAATAAGAAGCCCTTTGTAATACTCTTTGTTGGTGTTAACGGTTCCGGAAAGACAACTACGATAGCTAAGATAGCAAATCTCCTTAAGAAAAACAACTTAAGCTGTGTTATTGCGGCAAGCGATACTTTCAGAGCTGGTGCAATAGAGCAGCTTGAGAAGCATGCAAAAAATGTTGGGGTTAAGGTGATAAAGCATAGAAAGGGTGCAGATCCGGCAGCGGTAGCTTATGATGCGATAGAGCACGCAAAGGCGAGAGGTATAGATGTCGTCTTAATAGATACTGCCGGCAGGATGGAGACAAACGTTGATCTTTTAAATGAAATGAAGAAAATTGCAAGGGTTACAA
This sequence comes from archaeon, assembly GCA_027051165.1. Classification (GTDB taxonomy): domain Archaea; phylum Hydrothermarchaeota; class Hydrothermarchaeia; order JALTZZ01; family JALTZZ01; genus JALTZZ01. Next base: position 12,045 of record JALTZZ010000053.1, read on the forward strand.
ATCCGGATATGGTTATTATTGTAGTAGATGCGTTAACGGGCAATGCGGCACTGGATCAGGCTGTGGAATTCAACAAAGCCGTAGAGCTGAGCGGTGTTATACTTACAAAGGTTGATGCCGATGCCAAGGGTGGGGCTGCACTCTCAATAGCACATGCTATTAACAAGCCCATATATTATCTCGGAACTGGACAAGGTTATGAAGATATAGTTCGCTTTGACAAAAAGCAGTTTATCGAAGAAATCGTTGGAGATTGATGCTCTACTGCAAGTTTTATATATGTGTTGGAAAGAACCTTTTAATGAGAATAGTAACGCTTTGGCATGCAATTCTAAGAGCTTTAAAGCTGATAACAGAAGCTCTTACCATAAAGCTGGATCGAAGAAACCTTCTATATGCCAGAGCTCAGTTTTTTTAGCGGATATAATAGCTGCCGCAGGCTCAGGTTTTAATTTTATAGCTTTAGAAGCTTGCTTGTTTTAAGAAAGGCACATTCGAAAAAATCTCTCAAACCTCCGTAATTAAAAGAAGCATTATTTAAACAGATAACAGAACACTTTGCAATTTTTAAACCTATTAAAATTCAAATCTAAAAAGTTAGGTTCCTCATTGCCAAGGTTTGTATGAAAAAATGGATCTACAAATTGTCTTCTTAACAATATAGAGTTAATCTTTCACGTTTATTCGAGTTCATATTAATCTTAGCTTGCTACAATTCTATAGTTTCGCTTCTTTTCCGTTACTTCTTTATCTCCATCATTTTAAATCCTAACTTTTTAACGTTATCATTAATTCTATATTATAGGGCTCAGCTGAACCGGGGGGTGTGAGAAGCATGAGCACCCTTGACTGGCTGAGCCCACAAGCCCCTACCTCTCGCGCCTGTGCGAAACGGCATGAGCACAGGTCGGATGGTAGGGGCACACTTCTTATAATGCCTTTTCTGCATAAATCTTTAGAACCTCTGCAAATTTTTTCAGTCCATCTACGATATCAAAGGGAGTATTTGTTACGTATTTCCTTTTTTTGCATTCGTAGAGCATCATGTATGGAATTTCATCTTCTAAGTATTCTGCAAGCATTTTTATTGACTTAGAGTAAAAAAGAAGGGCTTCTTTTGTGTTTATCTTCATATACTTAAATCCATGAATTTCTTTTTCAATATTTTTCAGCTCACTAAAAATCATTTTAACTATCTCAGAGCTATTTAAAAACTCTTTTATTTTTTCAAAGCTAAAGTTAAACGTGCTGTAATAGTGCTTAAGAAGGAACATCGAAAAGTGACCTTCTGGAATCTCCTTGTTATATCTCTTGTATATTTTCTCAAAGTCATCCAACTCTTTTTTTACTTTTTCCGAGAATTTCTTAAGCTCTTTTTCAAGATGATCCTTATATTTTGAAAAATATTTCTCAAAAATATTTTTAACCTCTTCTTCACTGCAATTTTCTGCTTTTATTCTCAAAAACAATTAAATCACCTAAATATGTCAACAACTTCCTTAACTACGTCTTTCTTTGCTAAAATTGTAAGTCTATCCCCAGCTTTTAAAACTGTATTTCCCTTTGGGATTATTAACTCACCGTCTCTGTATATTGCAGCTATCGTGGATCCTTCCGGCATTCCTATCTCCTTTATTTCGGTGTCTGCAACATCGGAATCTTCGCTTATTGTTAGCTCTATAATTTCAACATCTTTTATTGAGGAAAGGATAGATATCCCTGGCATTACAATCAAATCCTTTAAATATCTCGATATAACATCGCTTGGATTTATAATCTCCTCGACCCCAACTCTTCTAAATATTTTTTCGTGTTTTGGATTCGTGTATAGGGCAAATCTCCTCTTTATTCCAAGCATGCTACCAAGCTCGCAGACCATTAAGTTTACAGCATCATTGCTTGTAGTTGCAACGATAACGTCTGCTTTTTTTGCTCCGGCTTCTTCCAAAACATCTGCATCAGTTCCACTGCCGTTTACAACCATTGCATCCAAGGTTTCGGCAATTCTTTTGGCTTTATCTTCATCTTGCTCAACTATGACAACATTATGCTTGTCTTTTATGAGTTCTTTGGCTAAAGCGATACCTATTCTTGAAGCACCTACGATTATTATATACATATCTCCCCATACCTATATATTAACAACAAGACTTTAAATTGAAACATGGTGTGTGTTGAAGGATTTAAAGCAAACGGTATAAAAGAGGGGAAAAACGGTTTAGGTATTATTTTTAGCGAAGTTAAGGCGAATGTTGGCATGCTCTTTACAAGGAACAGGATAAAAGCAGCCCCTCTAATAGTATCAAAGAGGCATGCAAAGATAGGCTATACCAGAGCTGTTGTTGTAAACTCAGGAAATGCAAATGCATATACGGGCATAGAGGGTATAAGAGATGCTGAAGAAATGTGCAAAATTACCTCAGAAGAGCTTGGTATTAAAAAGGAGGAGGTTCTTGTAGCATCTACCGGGGTTATTGCAAGAAAGCTTGATATAGAGCTCATATTACGACAAATTAAAAGTGTCGCTAAGAAGCTTGAATGTAGCGATTCGGCAAGCATGAACTTCGCAAGAGCAATAATGACTACGGATACAAAACCAAAGCTTTTTAAAAAAACAGTGGAGATTGATGGTAAAGAAATAGAAATAGGAGTCGCTGCTAAGGGTTCTGGAATGATAGCTCCGAATATGGGAACCATGCTCTGCTTCATAACAACAAACGCAAGAATAGACATGCCAAAAAGAATATTAAAAAGTGTAGTAGATGAAACGCTCAACATGGTAGTTGTTGACGGAGATACAAGCACGAACGATTTTGTCGTTCTCTTAGCCAATGGATTGGCAGAAAACAGAAAAATAGATGGATTTAAGAGAGCCTTATACGAGGTTCTCGACGAAGCAGCAAAAGCCATAGCTAAAGATGGTGAGGGTGCAACGAAGCTTATAGTGTGCAGGGTAGTAAATGCGAGAAATAAGAGAGATGCAAAAAGAATCGCAAAATCCGTTATTAGCTCTAACTTGGTAAAGACAGCCTTTTTTGGGAACGATCCAAACTTCGGAAGAATTATAGCGGCTGTAGGATATTCCAATGCATATATAAAACCAGAGAAAATCTCTCTATATATATCATCGGCTAAGGGAAAGGCTGTTCTCGTTGAGGAGGGGAGGATAAGAGACAACATAGAATTTGCAAGGGAGATCATGAAGGAGGACGAAGTAGAAATCACCATAGACCTTGGCTTGGGCAGAGCCTGTGCAAAAGCTTATGGATGTGATATGAGCTATGATTATATAAGAATAAATGCAGAATATACAACATAAGGTGTTAGAAATGGGTGTTGCACTCACAGATCTTGTAGAGGCTGAAGAGATAGAATTCGAAGCTTTAATGAAAAAAAGAGTCGCAATAGATGCAATGAACGCTCTATACCAGTTTTTAGCCATTATAAGGCAGCCAACCGGCGAGCCTCTTATGGATTCTAAGGGTAGAATAACGAGCCATCTTTCAGGATTGTTTTATAGGACTGTGAATCTTCTTGAATACGGGCTTCAGCCTATATACGTTTTTGATGGCAAGCCACCAGAGCTTAAGCTTAGAGTTGTTGAGGAGAGAAAGAAAACTCGTGAAGAAGCGGCAAAAAAATGGAAAAAGGCGTTAGAAGAGGGGAAGCTGGATGAAGCAAGACTATATGCACAACAAGCAAGCAGAATAACTGATGAAATGATAGAACAGGCAAAGAAGCTCCTCGATTATATGGGCATACCGTATGTTCAAGCTCCAAGCGAGGGCGAAGCACAAGCAGCGTATATAGCAATGAAAGGCGATGCATACGCTACGGGAAGTCAAGACTACGATTCTCTGCTCTTCGGTTCACCGAGACTTGTAAGAAACCTCACAATTTCTGGAAGAAGAAAACTTCCAAGAAAAGATGTCTATGTTGAAATAAAACCAGAAATTATTGTTTTGGAGAAATTTTTAAAGAAATTGAATATAACAAGAGAACAGCTTGTTGATATTGCCATACTTATAGGAACTGACTATAATCCGGGTGGAGTAGAGGGTGTAGGTCCAAAGAGAGCATATGAACTCATAAGAAAGCACAAGAGCATAGATAATCTCGTAAAGAGAGGCGTTATAAAGATAGATTTTGATTATGAGAGAATTAGAGAGCTATTTTTGAATCCAGAAGTCACAGATAATTATAGAATAGAATTTAGAGAGCCAGATAAAGATAGGATAATCGAGTTTATGTGTGGTGAGCATGATTTTTCCGAGGAAAGGATAAAAAAAGCATTAGAAAAAATAATAAAGGCAAGAGAAGCAAAAAAGCAGGCAAGCTTAGATGCATGGTTCAAATAATTCTATAGAAAAGGTCTTCCAACGCCTGTATATCTAAATCCAAGCTTTTTCATATCTTGTGGATTAAAAAATCCTCTTCCATCAACTATCAAGCAATCTTTATTAGCAATTTCTCTAATCTTTTTTAAATCTAATGTTCTATAAAAATCATGATCCGTTACAAGAACTACGGCATCTGCATTTTCAAATATTTCATAGGGCTTTGAAATTTTTGCAACTCTTTCATATATTCCTTCTATTTCGCTGTTTATGAATGGATCATGCACATATATATCTGCTTCAAGTTCATTAAGCTTTTTTACAATTGTTTCGCTTGGAGAATTTCTGAAATCTCCGACGTTTGCCTTATAGCTTAGTCCGAGAACAACTATTTTTGAGTTCTTCACAGCTTTACCGATTTTGTTCAATCCTTTTATAATAAGCTCTACAACGTGATACGGCATGTAGTCGTTAACGCTTCTTCCAGCAAGTATTATTTTTGGATGAAATCCTATTCTCTGAGCTTTAAATGTTAGATAGTATGGATCAACTGGTAAACAGTGCCCGCCTACACCTGCACCCGGGTAGAACTTTACAAAGTTCCACTTTGTGCTTGCTGCCTCTATTACCTCATAAACGTCTATATTCAGCTTTTCAAAGAGCAGTGCAAGCTCATTCATTAGGGCAATGTTTAAATCTCTTTGAATATTCTCTATTATTTTTGCAGCCTCTGCAGTTCTTAAATCTTTTACAGGATAAACTCCCTTTACTATCGTTTTGTAGAGCTCAAGTGTTATGTTCAGCCAGTAATCATCTACAGCTCCTACAACTCTAACAATTTTCTCTATTGTGTGCTCCTCATCCCCCGGGTTATATCTTTCTGGAACATGAGCCAAGCCAAAATCTCTACCAGCTTTCAGCCTTGAGATATCTTCTATGAACGGTATCAGCTCTTCCTCACAGAAAGTTGGATGCACAGTGCTTTCGAGAACAACAAGCTTTCCTTTACTTAATCCTTTTGCTATAGTCTCGGCTGCGGAGAAAACCGGTTTTAAATTTGGTATCTTAGCCTCATCTATAGGTGTTGGAACACATATTACCGCAACATCACACTCTTTTATAGCTTCTAAACCATCTGTAGTTGCCCTAAATCTTTTCTCTCTCAGTGCTTTTTTGAGCTTATCATCAAGATTTAATTCTTTTATATGAGGTTCTCCAGAGTTAAGTTTTTTAACAATTTCTTCTTTTATATCCACTCCAACAACATAAAACCCTTTATCTGCAAATTCTAAGGCAGTAGGCAAGCCTACATAACCCAAGCCATATATTGCTATCTTTGCCTCTCTATTTCTTATTTTTTCAACAGTGAGCATTTTTTTAACCACCTACCCTTTATTAATAAACATCCAAATAAATAATTTATGTTAAATCAATAAAATTAAGAATCTGAAATAAAGTTGTGTAGCAGAGCTATAAATTCCTCTTCGGTTAAAAATCCTTCAAATATAAAGTCATCGCTTAAATATATTGCTGGAACGGTTTGTATAAAAAATCTATCTCTAAGCTCTGGGAAATCTGTTATGTCTATGATTTCCGTCCTTATATATCTACTTTCAATAGCCAACTTTATTGAAGTCTCAGAAACTATGCGACAGTATGGACACGTTGGAGAAGTAAAAACTGCAACATCAATATTTTTATTAATCTTTTTAAGCAATTTCCTGCTATTTGTGCTCAAATCAGTTTTCTTCGTTGAAGCATAAAACAAGCTCTTTAAAAAGGTATCAATCTCTAAACCCTTAGGAATTCCGCTAAATCTTATACCTGAAAAATTATCTCCCTCGAAGATAGCAATTTTTGGTGAAAGCTTAAACTTTCCTACGAAATTTTTATATTCTGCATCTAAATTTTCATACCTAACAGTCTCAATTTTGATTTTATCGCAGATTTCTTGAATTTTATCTAAAAAATTAATATTACTTTCATCGTCAATGAACACCTTTATATTTATTTTATTTTTCATATCCTTGCAGATTCTTTCCATCTCTTTTATATATTCATCAAATTCTTCTCCATATTCCGCCATTTTAAGCAACTCCACAACAATTTTTTGTATCCATATTTAGTATTATTTTCTAAGTCAACAACAGATTTTTAT
>JALTZZ010000054.1 GCA_027051165.1 archaeon
TACTATATACTCTCCCCTGTATATGAGACCAGCCTCGTAGAGTTCTCTGAAGGCTTTTCTAACAGCCCTCGAAAAGCCCTCGTCCAAGGTGAACCTCTCCCTCTTCCAGTCGACGGAGACACCGAGCCTCTCGAGCTGGGTCCTTATAGCCTCCCTCGACTTTGGGACCCACTCCCATACCCTCTTCAGGAACTCCTCCCTCCCGAGATCGAACCTCGTCTTCCCCTCCTTTTGAAGTTCCCTCTCGACAACGTACTGGGTCGCTATACCCGCGTGGTCGAAGCCGGGGACCCAGACGACGTCTTTACCTCTCATCCTCTGCCACCTTGCTATTATGTCTTGGAGGGTGGCGTTCAGGGCGTGACCCATGTGGAGGGATCCTGTGACGTTGGGTGGCGGTATGACTATTGAAAACTTGTTTTTCGGTTTCTCAACGTGGTAGAGGTTCTTCTCCACCCAGAAGCGGGACCACTTCTCCTCCACCTTTTTGTGGTCGTATTCCCTCAGGTCCTCCATAGTAATTCATTATATTGTCAAGCCTATTTTTCAGGTTTTTCCCTATTGCGTATCTCTAAGTTGTTCATATTTCTTTAAAAAACTTTATCTGGAGGTGCTGGTTATGAAAGTGAAGATAGCCTCAATAGGAGACCTCTCCCCTACCCAAAACGGTGATATTTACGTAGCTAACCTTATCGTCCTTATTGAAGGACAAGCTGAGCTTATGGGTCTAAAGGTCATAGTCCCCAGTGATAAAGTTTCCCTTATTCAGGAAGGTTCCGTCCTTGACATAGTTCCTACTTCTAAGGCTACATTCGCAATTAGACGTTACGAGTCACCCAACGGTAAAGGAGAGGAGATAGCGACCAAAATAGATGAAATTCTAAAGGGGGCTAAGAAGTAATGCCTGATAGTTTTCCTGTATTTCACATACTTGGTAATCCAGCTTTTGATTACTTCTTTTCCCTCGTTATTTACTTTGGGTTAATTGCGTGGTTCATAGCCATACCTATACGGCTCGTTAGTAGGTCATGAGCTACTGTAAGGAAAATTCCGCTTTCGGCTTTGGAGGTTACTACTGCGACTGGAAGGACACAGTCTATCCCACTTACAGGCAATGCTACGTTTCATGTCTTACATACGACTATAACGGAGACGGTATTCCTGAACCTATACCCGTGTCTAAAGCAGATTTTACTCTTCTCCTCGCTTTCGCTGGAGCTATAGCGGGCTTGCTCCTTAGCTATGCAATCATTGGAGCCTCTAACTGATGCTCGCATGGGGCGGTGCCGTCCCATAAAACTCTAAAAGGAGGTGTAGCCATGAGGGTAGCTAAGTTGGTTCTCTCAGGAGTTACTTCCGTCTCTGGAGTAGTCCTCGCCCAGACTACTGGGACAGGTCCAGATTTTTCCAACATCACCGTGGACCTGTCACCAGTCTGGGGTCTCGCTGGGACTATCGTCGGAGCTTTGGTCACCATGATCGTCGTCCGTAAAGGTATCAAGCTCGCTAACAGGAGCTAACCATGTCAAAAGGGCGGGGCGTCCCCGCTCTTCTTCTCCTACTTACTCCCCTCAGCTTTTCATTCGCCCTTACTTTTAACTATTCCGCTTATCAGGTTATAGAGGGTCTAAAGAGAGCCTTTCTCAATAACAAGCCTCTTCTTATCCGTGCGGGTGTTCAAGGGCTTGCTATTTATCTTGCAACCGATATAATAACCACTAACTCAGAATATGGTGAGCTTTCTACATCAATTTCCTACTGTATCGCTCCTGCTCCTTCCTGTATTAACTTAACTCAAGATGCTGTTTTAAACGTTTCAGACTGCACTGCTAAAGTCGTTAATGTTGTTCAAAATACCACAGGAGCTTGGCGTATCTATGTTCCTTGCTCTCAAACACCTCTTCCAGCGGGAACTTATATTTGTGGTATAACTTCTGGTGGTTATGGACCTTTTTCATATATTTACCCTGTTTCTTGTTCTTCTGGTTATTATTTTCGTTTCTTTGACGTTTACTCTTACATAAATCCTGTTTGCTCTATTGGAGGTGCTACAGCATACGCAACTGCCTACTGCTCCAGTGGTGGTGTTGCTAATTGGACAGGATGTCCGAATAACGCCATTGAATTCGTTGGCACTCTTCCATCATGCTCCAAACTTGGAGCTTCACCTATAAATACTGACATTCAAAGACTTCAAGACCTTTTGACTAACATAGCTAACTACACAGTTCCTGACTATCTTCAAGACGACCTTGACCTCGCTTTTCAAGACACGTCAGGAGCTATCTTAGAGACTGGAGAAGCTGTCATAGTCCCTCCTACAGACCAGCTTGGAGAAGATATCATAGTTTTACCATTCCCTGACACAGGGACAGGGACAGGTTCGGGAACAGGGACAGGAACAGGAACTACCCAGACCGTAAGGATTGAGGTAGACCCTTCAGATATAACTGCCATAAACGAAGTAGCTGATAACACCTACGACCCTAACATAGACATTCCTGAAAAGAAGGACATATCAGGGCTTATACAAGACCTTATAGCTAACTCTCCTCTCCTTCGCTGGGTTCAGGACGTCCATATGGACATATCACCCGGAGAATGCTCTATTGAAGGAACTGTTGAGTTTAATGGAGTTTCTAAGCCTTTTATTTTAGATTTTTGCCCTCTTGAGCCTTATCTCAATCAAATAGGCACGTTTATACTTGCATTTGCACACTTATACGCCCTCTACATTGTTTTCCGAATAAACTAAGGAGGTCTGAATTATGGGGCTTGGAGCTTTATTTGGAGCTTTGCTTACCAAGATACTTTCCGATAATCTTGCCAGATACATAGCTTATAAGAGGATGTCAACTTTTTAAAGCAAAAGCCCCCTCCAAGTGGAGGGGTAGAATGTAAACTATGAACGCCCTAAGCCTTGTAAGAGAACTACTTGATAAAGTTTACCACTGGCATAGAGTTCCTTCAAGTGTAAAAGCAAAAGCAGTCCTGCTCTACTTCAGGGGTATGTCTCTAAGAGACGTTCAAAAATACCTCTCAGACGAAGGCTACAGGGTAAGCATAGAAGCGATCAGGGAATGGTTCCACTCAGTGGGCAAGATGCTTAGAGCTTTATACACTTATGCGCTATGGGTGTATGTGGATGAGACGAAGATAAAGAAGCGAAGGAAGTTTTACTACCTTTGGCTTGCGGTGGACGAGAGAGGCAGACCTGTGTATGCAGGTCTGACAGCCAAGAGGGACTCATGGACAGCTCAAGTGGTGCTAAGTAGCACGAGAGCCAAGGTATGCACTACTGACAAGGGTCCCTGGTATGTGAGTGCAGTCAGGAAGCTTCCGGTAAAGTGGGTTCATGAGACTTTTGGTAAGAGAAATGTGGTGGAGAGGTGGTTCTTCTTTATAAAGCACAGGCTGAGGAGGTTTTACAAGAGGTTTCCCTGGAATGCCAGGTATGAGACTATTTGGAGCTGGCTCGCTTCTTTCATCACCCTTTATACCCTCTTGGAGGTTAAAAGTTGACATGGTCGCTTATAAGACTTTATTCGCCACACTTTTTGTAGTAGTTCTCCCTATAGTCCTTAACAACTTCCTTTACTCTTTACTTGAAATAGCTTTTTCTTACGCTTCGAGTTTGAACAGTCAAAACCTTCCACAAATTACTTTACAGATTACAGGTTTAGCGGGTTGGTTTTTCTCTAACTTATACCTTCCTGATGCTCTATCTGTGGTTCTTTCTGCTATTTCTCTCAGGGTCTTTCTAAACCACATACCTTTTCTGAGGGTTTGAGGATGATAAGGATATTCGAGGGTGTTCCCGGTTCTGGGAAAACTTACGCTATGGTTCACTATCTTCGAAGGTGGGCAGACTGGGATGAGTTTTATAAGGAGTGGATCTTAAAGGACGGAGTTATTATCATCTCCAATATAGAAGACTTGCGTATCCCTCATCTGCATCTTGACCGCTTACTTTCCGAACTTGGCAGTATTCGTGATGTTTTCTCTGAAAAGTTCATAAAAACTTTGTGGGATAAAGGTTATAAAAAGGTTATCTTTGCTATCGATGAAGCTCAAAAATACTTCAATCGCAAGTTCTACGATGAAGATGTGTTTTTCTTTTTCCAGTATCATAGACACTATGGAGTAGATATACTTCTCGCTACTCAAGATGTTTCTTTATTGCCTAAAGAAATAAGGGTTTTAGCTGAGTTCATCATAAGGGCTGAACAAAGAAGTTTAACTCTAAACAGTTTCAAATATAAATTTTACACTTCTGACAATAAAACCCATCTTTTTAATCAGACACTCAAAAAAG
>JALTZZ010000055.1 GCA_027051165.1 archaeon
TCTATTTCACCAAGACCTTTATACAGCTTTACAGCTGTGAGAACCTTCTCCTTATCTATTCCTCCGAGCTTATCTAAATCAACGTAACTTCCAGAAAGAATCTCCTCTGCAGCTTTCCTCTCGAAGAGGTTCAGCTCTGGAATTTCTATGTCGTAGTAGAGCTCTCCCTCGGATTCGATTATTCTTACCGTTTTTCCCTCCACGGTGTATTCTTCAACAACCTCGTATTATTCCGGCAGAACTCTTCCGAACATGATATGCTGTCAGCTTAAAAATTTGATTCCTCACAGCTGTGAGAGTTTAAGTTTATAAACTAACAAAAAGTCATGATGGAAGTTGAGCTGAACTACGAGCCGAGTGGAAAGCACAGAATACTATTCTCAGAGAATTTTGTTTTTGCCGATATTGATGGGAGAGTTAGAATGATAAGGATAAAAAAAGAACCAGTTCCAGCGTTTTACATAAGAGATCTGACAAAAGTTCCAGCAGGCTTTATAAGCTTCCGAGAAATAGCATTCTTTCCAGAGCAGTTCGAAGAGCATAAAAAGCTCATTCATCCTCTTCTACTGATCGAGATACCGGTTGAAATGGGAGCTTTAGGAGAAACTGTTTTGGCAAGATACAATGTTGTAGATGAAAAAATTATACCGATTAAGGAGATAAAAATAGAAAACAACATGCTTATTTTGGTTAGGGGTTATAAATCGGAGATCAAGGAGGAAGAGTTCCTCCTTAAAGAGATTAAGGGATTCTATATTGTTGAAAAATACGGAAGATACAAACTTAAGAGCTACAACCTGCGGACATCACAGGGCTTCAGGAGCTTAAACCTCCAGAAGCAGAAGCAGCCGCCCTTGCATTCCTTTAAATATATGCACCTTCTGCATTCTTCTGGAAGGTGCGGGAGCTCTCTAAATATTCTGTATCCTTTGCTTTCCATCAGAGCTTCTGGAGTATCTTCTGCAAGATTCCCCATTTTTAAATATTCAAACTGCGTGAACAGGCACGGATAAACATCAAGATTAGGTTCTATTGTGCAGCTTATTCCAGCGGAGCACTGCTTGTCGTTGAATCCTATGCATTTAGGTATCGGATTCAGCGTTGTAATTACTATGCCCTGAATATCTGGGTAGTATCTTATTTTCTTATACATTTCGCTTATAGTTTTATAGTCCAAAGCATGCTCAAGATTTGCCGGATTCGGAACAAGGTAGTTGATGCTGTGCTTTCTAATTCCGAGCTTCCTTACAAAAAGTATTGTTTCCAAAACATGATTTAAGTTAAGCCTGTTCATTGTTGTGTTCGTGCTGACGTCAACGCCTATTCTCAAAGCCTCTTTTATTCCTTCAATCACTTCTCTGAAAGAATTTCTCCCAACGATTCTGTTGTGCAGGCTTTCAAATGGAGCTTCAACAGAAACCTGCACGGAAACGTTGTATTCTTTTAAATCTTTAGCTATTTTTCTCAGTCTCGTTCCGTTTGTTAGAAGCCTTAGATTGAATCCCTTTCTGTATGCTATTCTTATGAAATCTATAAGCTCTTCGTGCAGAGTAGGCTCTCCGCCGCAGAATTCAAAATCCTTGGCTTTTGTATAGCTCTCCGCCCATTCAATTACCTTCAAAAAGTTTTCCTTTGAAATCTTCTCCATTTTTGGGAGGGTTTCATTAGCTTTGCAGAATATGCAGTTCTGATTACACTCGTTCGTTATGTTAAGCGAGATGTTGTATTCAAGAGGTCTTGCCGCCATGTAATGAAGTTGGTTTTTAAACTTTTACCCTCACAGCTGTGAGTTTAAAAACAAAACAAATCGTTAATATAAATGATAGATTATATGCACGAAGCTCTTCCGTTGGTATTGCAAAATCCGAAAATTCAAGAAGAATTATCAAAGATATCGGAGCTGACAAGCTTAGAAGAGCCAATAAAAATCATTATAAAGGCTTTAGAAGATGTTAAGGAAAAATTAGCTGTAGAAAAATATAAAGAAGGCAAAATAACATTATCTCAGCTGAAAGACATTTTAGAAGTTTCGGAATGGGAAATAGATGAATTACTGAAGAAGCACAATGTCTTCAGAAAGTATGAGGTATTTTAGATTCTTCGGTGATTATAAGGCTTGCAAGGTTAAATTATTTAACTCATTTATTTAAGCTTTTTGATAGAATTTACACCACAAATTTCGTAAAAGATGAAGTATTAAGAGAAGATAAGCAGGAATATAAAAGAATCAAAGAATTTTTAAACAACGTAGAAATTATTGATGCAGCAAGCCTTTTTGAGCTGAGAAGAATAATAAAGCTCGATGTAGGTGAACTTTCGTGCTTATATTTTGCCAAGTGTAGAGATATCGTATTCTTAACAGACGATTTCGATGCCATGATGTTTGCCAAAAATTTCCTCGAAATAGAAAGTTACGGGACTTTAAGAATAGTGATTGAGCTGTATAGAAAAAACATTATACCGAGTGAGGAAGCCGAAAAAACTATAAAAAATATAAGAGAAAAGGCTGGTTTATGGGTTAGCGATGAAATTATAGAAAAGGCGTTGAAGATGTTATTAAAAAGATAAAAATCCATTCCAGAGGAACGCTAAAAATGCTTATATGAGATTTGAGGATATGTCACAGGGCTTATGACAAATTATAGGCTGGTAATCTTTAAATTTTTCTATTTCTTTAAAGAAAACATGAAGTGTTAATATAGTAATTTTATACATTCGTAGAAAGTGCAACAGTAATTAGAGAAATGTTAATCTTTCTTCGTTTAAAGCAGAACCAGGTCTCAGTATAATTATCCTTTTAGAAACGGAATCGGTTTTTAAGGATTGACACGTAATATATATTTTTAATGTTCCATTAGATTTATGAATTTTATTTACTTCTTTATAAATAGCATAAATTTTATCTGTATCTACATTTGTTAACGGAGCATACATAACTACAAGCCCCGGATATTCCTTTTTGATATATACACAGTAGTTTTCATCGGCGTATTTAGGTTTATACATGGAAACCTCAGCGAGGTCATATTCAGTTATTATGTAAACCTTACCGTTCTTTTTATTTGTGAAATTATCTATTTTTTTGGCTAAATGATTAATGTTTATCATCGACCTCTTGATTTCCGTAAAATAATCATTTTTAGGAGCTTCAACATTTAAATCTAGCTTTCCGTTTAATTTTCCTTCCTTCAATGCCTTCTCAACAGCTTTGACAATAACATACCTTTCTTTAAGAATTTCTTCATCAGAAGTTATTTTGCTTAAAATCAAGTATCTCTCCATTACCAGCTTTTCTTTTTCTTCTTCATTCAATTTTGAGAATTCTATTATATTATCAAAAGGATTTATCATATTGACTAAAGCTTCGCTTAAATCGAGTGGAGGAATCAATATATTCGCACTAATTCCTAATATAATCCATATAAGCAAAAGATACGCTATTACCGTTCTCATGATATAGACTATAAGCTGAATAGATTTTAAATCTTTTTATCCCTCACAGCTGTGAGGGAAGGTGATAGAAAGAACGTGTGCAAAAAACGGTTAAGATTTATAATGTTAGAAATAGAGGTGTTTTACATGGAAATAGTTCAGATATCAAAAGAGGAGCTGTATAATCTTATTAGAAAAGCCGTCAGAGAAGAATTAATTGAAATATTGAAGGAAGCAGAGCCTACTGAAGATGAAATTGAAGCATATGCAGATGCTCTAAGGGAAATGAAGGAGAAAAAATTAAAATCTCTGGAAGAACTAAAAAATGAGCTGGAAAGTCCTGATAACAAGTAGAGCTGAAAAATTTATTAAAAAATTTAAGGAAAAAGAAAAGATTTTTGATATTTTGGAAAAATTGGGAGAAAATCCATTTCAGAGAAACACCAAAAAATTAAGAGGTCTTAAAAATGCTTATAGGTTAAAATTGGGAGATTTGAGGATATGCTACATCGTTAACAAAAAAGATAAAGAAATTATTGTATTTTTAATTGAAAAGAGGGAAAAGGTTTATGACAAATTATAGTTTCGCTTCCTCACAGCTGTGAGGATTATATTTTCATCGAAGAATCTCTCACCTTCACAGCTGTGAAGATATAGTAGGATTTATGAAACGCTGATCAGTAACTGAAAAATAGCAGATGCCTTAGGAAAATTAATTCCCTCACAGCTGTGAAGGAAAAAGTTGCTAACATCAGATAAATGATAAAAAACAAAAAAGAATTAAGGAAGCTTCACCGCTTTTTCTACAATCTTCAAGGCATCTTTAAGCTCTTCAACGCTGTTGTTCGGGGTCTTTACATCGAATCCCCATATTCTTC
>JALTZZ010000056.1:0-4346 GCA_027051165.1 archaeon
ATAAATGCTCAGGCATTAGGGGAATACTATACTGGAGCAAGATATCCACCACTACTAAAAGTCTCGGAAGAAGAGGCTAAAGAAGCTGTTGAGATAGCTGAGAAAGCTAAGGATTTTGTTTTGAAAAAGATTAAATTAAAATAATAACTCCCTTACAAAAGGTGGCTGTGTATGTAGATGATAATACCTTGAATACCATAATCATCTCCGATGCTGAAGAAAATTCTCCTTTTTTAATAACTTCAGTTTTTGGTTGATATTAAGGTTGTCGCAGAACTTATAAAACATAAACAAATGTTTAGGGTGGTAACAGCTTATGAGCCTTCTGAAAAAGATAAAAAGCTCTACAAAAGAAAAAATAAATGCCCTTTGAAGATATTCTTAATTTAAAACCGAGAGAAGGAATCTGGATACCAAACGAGAAAAAGGAAAAATGCTGAGGAGTTTTGAGTTTTATTGTTCTTGTAAAATTCTTTAAAAATAAAAATTTAATAAAAATTGTTTAAATCAGTATTATCAAAAGTTTTTTGTGTGAACAAAAAAACATTTATTGATCTTCATGTTCACTCCATAAATTCTAAGGGTGTAGATACTCCAACAAGGCTTCTGTATCATGCAGATCAGCTTGGGATAAAGATAGGACTCTGTGATGGAATAAAATATGATATTGGAGTTTTCTCAGGAATAGAGATATTTGCTAAAGACAAAAAGGAGTTAAAAATAAAGCTAAAAGAGGCAAGAAACAAATTTGATTATATAATTGCAAATGTTGATGGTATTGAGCTTAGAAGAGCAGCTGTAGAGAACTGTGCAGATATACTGGCACATGGAGAAGTAGATACCTACATTGCAAGAAAGGCAAGAGAAAAAAATGTTGCTTTAGAAATTAATCTCTCAAAGCTTATAAATGCAGATCCACAAAAAAGAATATCAATATTAAGACATATAAAAACTGTTTTAATGCTCTCAAATAAATATAAGTTTGATTTAATAGTTACAAGTGGTGCACACAACAGATACGACTTGAGAGCTTTTAGAGAGGTTTACGAGCTTTTAAAAGCAATAGGATTTTCTGAAGAAAAAGCTTTGCATGCCATGTATAGCGTTCCACTTAAAATTGTTGAAAGAAACAGAAAATACATTCACATCTATAGAGGAGTAAGGATACTCAGGCAATAGATAACTTTTTATAACAAGCTATTAAACTATTATTAAATATGGATGTCAAAGAATATATATTCAGAGCTTACGATGTCAGAGGAGTATTTAACGTTGATTTCAATGCAGAAATAGCTACAAGGCTTGGTTATGCTTTTGGAACTTTTTTAGGCGGAGATGCGAAGGTTGTGGTTGGCAGAGATGGAAGAACGAGCAGCAGAATTGTGGAGCTTGCTTTCATAAGCGGTTTAGCGAGCACGGGATGCGAGGTATATACGACGGGGCTTCTACCTATACCAACGTTCAACTTTAAAGTTTTGAAGAGTGATGCCGATGCTGGAGCTTATGTTACCGCGTCTCACAATCCGCCAGAATACAACGGAATAAGATTCAGGCACAGTGATGGAACTGGATATACATGGGAAAACGAAGAAATAAAGAAAATATTTTTCAGCAATAAGTTTGAGCTTGCGAGCTGGAAGGACTTAGGGGACAATATAATAGAAATTGACAACAGTGCAACAATAAAAGAATACAATGATTTCCTTCTCAGTAAATTTGATCTTGAGAAAGAACTTAAAGTTGTTTTGGATTTTGGAAATGGTGTAACAAGCTTAACGGCTCCATACATATTGAGGAAACTTAATGCCGAGGTAATAACACTGAATGCACAAGTAGATGGAGCGTTTCCAGCAAGAGAATCTGAACCTACGAAGGAAAGTTTAAGAGACCTCGCTAAAGTTGTTGAAAAAAGCGGGAGTGATTTCGGAGCGGGATATGATGGAGATGGGGATAGAGTTGTTTTTGTTGATGATAAAGGAAGAATAGCACAGACAGAAAAAATAGGTATTATAATTGCAAGAGAACTTCTCAAAAAAAGGAAAGCTCCAGTTGTTGCTAATGTTCAGTGCTCCATGATAGTAGAGCAGGAGCTTGGTAAAGATGGTGTTGAGGTAAAGAGGGTTAGGGTTGGCGATGTATTTATTGCTGAGGCTCTAAAGAAATTTGATGCGATTTTTGGAATGGAAATATCAGCCCACTATTTTATGCCGGAGTTCTACTATTTCGATGATCCAGTCCTTATAACACTTAAGCTTGCCGAAATATTGTCAAAGAGTGATAAAAAGCTGTCTGAAATGCTGGATGAAATACCAAGCTATCCTATGAAGACGATGAACATAAAATGTCCGGATGAAATAAAATTTAAGGTTATGGAGGAGGTTATAAATATTTTAAAATCGCAGGGATACAGCTTGGATCTTACCGATGGTGCCAAGGTTATGTTCGATGACGGCTGGGCACTAATGAGACCTTCAAACACCTCACCACTTATAAGAGTATCAATAGAGGCAATGAGCAGAGAGAGGCTTGAAGAGCTTGAAGAATTTGTTAAAAAAACTGTAGAGGAGGCGAGGAAAAAGTATGAATAGGTTGTTGGTGCTTCTTATTTTTTTAATAATATTTTCAATGTGTGAAAAGAAAGAAGAGGCTGTTGAAACGATAAAGGTTGAATCACCAGCATTTAAAAACATGGAAAGAATACCGGCTAAGTATACGTGTGATGGCGAAGACTTATCGCCGCCGCTTAGGATATACGGGATAAGCGATAGAGCCAAATCTATAGCGATTATCGTAGATGATCCAGATGCACCCTTAGGAACGTTTGTTCACTGGGTAGTCTGGAACATTGAGCCCATGGAGGAAATCCCGGAGAACTATGAAAGCGAATATCAGGGAAGAAACGATTTTGGAAATATTGGATACAACGGTCCGTGTCCACCAAAGGGGGAGAAGCATAGATACTTCTTTAAGGTATACGTTCTTGATAAAAAGATAGAGCTCAGTAAGGGTGCTACCAAAAAAGAGCTTTTAAGAGCAATAGAAGGGCATGTTATACAGAAGGGAGAGCTTATCGGTGTATATTCAAGATAGGCATGCACTTCTCCTTGCGGTGGCATACACGGGCTTGCTGATATACCTATCGGCTACGCCGGGAGATTTTGCGCCAGAGTATGTGGAGTTTTTTGATCCAAGAAAGCTTAGCATGCACTTTATCTCCTATGCACTTCTCTCTTTTCTCTGGTTTAAATCACTTAAAAGCTATAAAAAATCTATTCTTGTTGCGGTGTTTGTTGGCATGCTTACAGAAATTTTACAGATTTTTGTTCCAAACAGGTTTCCTGATATATACGATTTTGCCGCAAACGTTGCGGGAAGCCTATCTTTAGCTTTCATGAAAACAGCTCAGCATATTTTATCATCACCGTTCAGATAACCCTCTTATCATCATCGCCAAATAATACTAAAGTATTAACAGAAAGAAATTTATATGCATAAAGAGGTATGAGATAGATTATGTATATAAGCAAACTTGTGCTCAAAAACTTTAAATCCTACAAGAACGCCACAATAGTCTTTTCCCCGGGCTTCACAGCTATTGTTGGTCCAAACGGTTCTGGAAAGAGCAACATCGTTGATGCGATATGCTTTGTTCTTGGAAAGAGCTCATCAAAGAGTCTAAGAGCTGAGAGATTTTCAGATGTAATCTTTACTTCTGATAGAAAAACTGAAAAATTCGCAGAAGTTACAATATATTTTGATAACAGCGATAGGAGAATACCTATAGATTCAGATATAGTCAAAATATCAAGGAAAATAAATATAAAAGGTCAAAGCACATTTAAATTAAACGATAAAACGGTTTCAAAAAAGGAAATCTTGGACAAGCTTTTGTTGGCTGGAATAGATCCAAACGGATACAACATAATATTTCAGGGAGATGTAACGAGAATTATTGAGATGAGTCCAAAAGAAAGAAAAAAAATTATAGAGGATATTGCTGGAATAAGCGAATATGAGGAGAAAAAGAAAAAAGCATCCGAAGAACTATTAAAAGTTGAGGAAAACCTTAAAACCATAGAAGCCGTTTTAAATGAAGTTGGAATTCAGCTAAAAAAATTAAAAAAAGAGAAAGATGAAGCAATTCGATATAGAATGATAAAAGAGGAAATTAGGAGAAAAAAAGCACTCGTTCTTCATTCAAAAAAGCTTGAGGTGTTGGCGAGGCTTTCAGAGGCAAGCGAAAGAGAACATAGACTTTTAAACGAAGCAGAAAAGATTGAAAGATATTCAAAAATCCTCAATGAAAAAATAAAAGAAAAGAAAAAAGAGCTTGAAGATATGAAATC
>JALTZZ010000056.1:4356-17843 GCA_027051165.1 archaeon
GATTGAAGATAGAAGAAATAAGATAATTGAAAATAAAGTTAAGAAGAATGAATACAAAGAAGAAATAAAGAAACTTTATAAGGAAATCAAAGAAATCGAAAAGAAGATAAATTTATGTGAAAGGGAAATTTCCCAGCTCAACAATGAAATAACGCAGCTTAAAGAAGAAATTGAAAAAAAATATTCAAAACTTGTAGATGGGGATAAAGTAAAAAGTCTCAATGAAAGGATAGAATATCTTAGAAATATTCTTTTTGAAAAAGAAAAGAAGCTTGCATCTCTAAAAAATAGTTATGACTCAAAAAAGGCATTAATTAAAAGTTTAAGTGAAGATATAAAGAATATGGAGGAAGAAATAGAGGAGGGGGAGAAAAAGCTAAAAACCCTTAAAAGAAATTTAAATATATTAAAGGAAACACTTAAAAAATACAAAAAAACGCAAGAAGACAAGGTTAGGGAGCTTGAATTTAGAGAGAAGGAGCTTATAGAGGAGCTCAATAGGCTTGTAGCTGAGTATTCGAAGATAGAAGGTAAGATAAGTGTTGTATCTGAAAGCGATAAAATAATGAACGTAATTAAAGAAATAGATGGGGTTTACGGAAGAATTGGTGAGCTTTTTACAGTGGATGAAATATTTGCTACTGCAATAGAGGTTGCGATGGGTAGAGGAATAGACTTTATAGTTGTCGAAAACGAGGAAGTTGCAAAAAAGTGCATTGAAAAACTTAGAGCCAAAAAAGCTGGAAGAGCAACATTTCTACCTTTAAATAAAATAAAAATAAAACTGCCAAGCTTAGAGGAAGAAAGAATAGCAAGTGAAAATTACGGATTTGCGGTTGATCTAATAGATTTCAACGAGAAATTTAGAAAGGCATTTTACTACGTCCTTAGAAATACTATCGTGGTTGAAAATCTCGATGTTGCGAGGAAATATATAAATAAAGCCAGAATTGTAACGCTTGATGGAGATTTAATAGAGATAGGAGGAGCTATAACAGGCGGATACTATAGGGCGAGAAACTCAGGGCTCAAGCTCAAATCAAAGCTTGTAGATCTTGAAATTGAAATAAAAAAGGTAAGAAAAGAAATAGAAAAAATATCAGGTAAAAAGAAGAGTATTGTTGAAGAAATTGAAAGAAAGAAGGAAAGAAGAATTGAAATAGAAAAGGAAATCGAAAACGTTGAAAGTAAAATTGAGTATCTAAGCTTGGATATTGAAAAAAAGGAAAAAGAACTAAAAGAGAAAATAAAAAAGCTTGAAGAACTTGAAAAAGAGAAAAAAGAAATTAAAGATACTGTAGACAGAATTGAAAACGAAATAATTCCGATAAGAGAGGAGATAAACAATCTCTTAGAAAAAAAGAGAGAGCTTGAAAAAATCATAAACGAAAGCGGAATAGATAAAATAAAAAGTCTCGAAAACGAACTAAGAAACCTTGAAAAAGCTAAAAATGAGAAGAAAGCTTTAAGCGAAATTCATAAAAACGAGCTTCAAATACTTAAGAGAAGGTTCTATGAACTTAAAACATCTCTGGTAAATGCACATAGGATTGTCAAATCTTATGAAAAAGAGCTTTCAGAGTTAATAAAAGAGAAGGAGGTTCTTGAAAATAGGTATAAAAATGTATTAGAAGAGGAAAGTAAATTAAAAGATGAAATAAAGAAATTTGAAGAGAAAAAATCAAAAATTATCAATGCAGTCAAGGTTATAAACGATAAGCTGTCAAAGTTGAATTGGAAAAAGGACGAAATAAGAAAAGAAATTGAAAAAATAAAGATTGAAAAAGCAAGGTTGGAAATAAAGTTGGAGAACATTACAAGCCAGCTTAAGGAATACAAAGATATAGAGGTTGATATAATCGCACCAATAGATACGAGGGAGCTTGAGGAAGAAATAAGAGCATTAGAAAATGAAATAAGGAATATGAAGGTTAATATGAATGCTATTGAGGAGTATAAGAAAACAAAAGAAAGATATGATGAGATAAAAGAAAAATACGATAAGCTTGTCGAAGAGAAAAAGAGCATAGAGGAGGTTATAGAAGAGCTTGAGAGAAAGAAAATAGAGGTATTCAACGAAACGCTTACAGCAATAGATAAAAACTTTAGAGAAATATACAGAAAGCTTGGTGAAGGAGAAGCACAGCTTGTAGTTAGTGGAGATGGATTGTATATCAGAGCAAGACCAAAAAATAAGAGTATGAAGAGCTTAGAATTAATGTCTGGCGGAGAAAAAACGCTAACTGCTTTAGCCTTTATCTTTGCAATACAGAGGTTCATGCCAGCACCGTTTTATATATTCGATGAAATTGACATGTTTTTGGACGATAACAACGTTAGGAAGGTTTCGGAACTTATAAAGGAGAGCTCAAAGTATGCACAGTTTATCGTAGTATCGCTTAAAAGGAAGATGGCAAGCTCTGCTGATGCACTATACGGAGTTAGCAACGAGAAAGGAGTGTCAAAAGTTGTATCCCTGAATCTGGAGGTGTTTGCACATGCTCATTGAAGAAGAGCTTCATCCTATTGACATGCTTCTCGATATAGTTATGCTCGAAGGACACGATCCTTGGAACATTGATTTAACAAAGCTTTCGAGAAGCTTTATAGAAAAAATAAAAAAAGATAGAGTTAATTTTAGGATATCTGCAAGATTTATCCTAACAGCAAGCCTTCTTCTAAGATACAAGTCCGAGAGCGTTTTGGAGAATGGTATTGAGGACGATGAAGATCAATACCATGACTACATAGATGAGCCCATAGCATATGAAGATGTAGATGTAGGTTATTTTGCCGAAACTGAAGAATCTCGTGCATTTCCGCTGATTCCAAAGAAGTGTGAGAAAAGAAAGATATCTCTCTATGAACTCGTAGCGGCAGTTCAGTCTGCACTAATAAAAGAAAACTTCAAGAAAACTTTTAGAAAAAGAAGAAAAAAGAAGGAGATTATTGAAATACCTCTTGAAGATAACAGAATAGAAAAGATTATAGATGAAGTATACAGAAAAATCTTAAAATATTCGAAGAAATACGACGTTATATGCTTCTCTGATATAGTAGATAAAAACGATAAAATGGATGTCGTGGAGAAGTTTATAGCTGTTCTTCACTTAGATTACCAAGAAAAAATAAAAATATGGCAAGAAGAGCTGTTTAATGAAATATTTATTACTCTGCCGTAATTTTTTCCTTTCTCTTTTCAACGACTCTGATGTCGTATATTTTGGTTGTTGGATACTGTCCTCTTTCATCTTTTTCTATAGCTTTAACCATGTCCCATATTGTCAGCAATGCAACGCTTGCACCGGTAATGGCTTCCATTTCTACACCGGTTTTTCCTATGCTCCTCACTTCTACGGTTACTTCTATGTAATCATCGCCGATGTCGAAGTCTACATCAACGCCCGTTATGCTCAAGGGATGGCAGAGAGGTATGAGTTCTGGAGTCTTTTTAACTGCTAATATACCGGCTATCTGCGCCGTTGTTAAAACGTTTCCTTTTTCAACTTTTCCTTCAGTAATTCTTTTTATAGTTTCTTTTTTAAGTTTAATTTTTCCTTTTGCTATAGCAATACGTTTTACATCTTCTTTTCTTGAAATTTCAACCATTTTTACTCCTTTTTCTGTTACGTGTGTAAGCTTTTTCATAGTCTCCATATCTAAGCTAAGCAGTATTTAATATTTTGCTATCCACCTTCAGCTCTACTCCTTTCGGCAAGTTCCCTTAACCTAATTAAAACTTCCTTAAGCTCCTTCTCCATTTCGTAAACATTCAAATTTTCATTTTTCAGATCCCTTAGTAAATCAATTTCTTCCTCTTTTTTCTTTGCAATTTCTTTTTCAAGATCTTCAAGCAATTCATCTTCGTCTTCAAGTTTAACCTCTTTATTTTCTTGTTTTTCCTCTTTAAATTCAAAATCTTCCTTAATTTCTTCTTCAAAATCACTCTCGTTTTCAAGCTCTATTTTTAAATCTTCATCAAGATCGGTTTTTTCAAGTTCTTCTATAAGATTTTCCTCTTTCTCTCTTTCCTGAGTTTCAATAATGTTAGCGTGCTCCTCCTTTGTTTCTGCATCTTCTCTTCCTTCTTTAATTTCATTCTCAATACTTTCATCAAGGAGTTCTGGTGAATCCTCCGTATACTCTCCAGAATCGAGAACGCTTGTTAAGATATCTTTGTTGCCCTCGCTACCCTCTGCTACAACTTCTTCAAGCTTTTTGTCAATTTCCTTCATCTTTATCGCTCTTTCTTTCCTTGCTTTTCTTATTGAAATTAATCCCCTAAGTGTTTCGGTGATATTTAAAAATTTCATGAAGCTTTTTACTTTCTCTAAGTTTATGGTTTTTCCAGAGGAAATATAATCTCTTACTGTTGGAAGTGCGGCAAGGAAAATCATTAGGATAGCCCCGAGAAGGAAGTAGTCCATCCACCTCCACCTCCTTTCGACCCAATAAATGATGGTAGTGAGAATGCTATATCTACGAGCTTTGGAACTGCTATAAAAATTATACCAGAAAGTATAAAGAATATTGCCCCATAGTAGAAGTGCATGTAGTTCGAGGTTCCGGTTACAATTCTACAGACAAGTAGGTTAGATACTGTTATTATAAGGATTATTATAAATGCATATTTATAGAGGAGTTCCATTGGAATTCCACCGAAAAGTCCCAAATTTAGACCTCCTACTGTAGCTGGGACTTGTGATAGCTTTTCGCCAGATATTCCATAAACAGAAAATAAATTTGAGGTCATACCGGAAAAAAGAGCGAGAATAGTAGTTATAAACATTATTAAAGAGACCATTGCTATGTGCAACGGAACTATAAGACCTGTAAATCCGCTTGCGATGAGATTCCTCTTCATTCTCAGCAGAACCATCTCAAGGTTTGAGGAGCTTACAATGTTACCGATTCTTGTAGCGTCTCCACCGAGATCAACAGCATCTATAAAAATTCCGGTAAATTTCTGTATCAAATAGCTTCCGCTTTCTCCAACGAACCTTTCCCAAGATATCCTATCGTCAAGTCCCATTGCGAGTCTTCTATATAGAAGCTTTACAGAATCCTTAAGCATGCCTAAGTTTTTTAAATCAATTTTTTTAAGAGCTTCAACTATTGTAGTTCGTGATCCTCCTACGATGGCTCCAAGGTTCCTTATAAAAATTGTATATTTCTCGTCTCTCTCTGATATTTTCCTATCATCGATTTTTGCAAGTATTCCTACTGGAATCATTGGAATACCTGAGAGGATAAACGCCAATCCCCATAACTTTGTTTTTGCTTGTGGATTTTTCAAGGAGAGTATGCAGAATGTTATAAACACGATTATTGAGATTGGCAGAACTATCGGTGCTAATTTTGACATAATTCTCTGCTCTTTTGATTTAATTTTCATGTCGTGAGTTTTTATGTCTTTTGGAACAGCTTTATACATAATCCCAACGCCGAATATCGCTGTTATAAGTATGAATATTGCTGAAGTGTAGAGGGTCTTTTCTGGAGTGCTGACGTTGTATATTATAACGGAGAGCAGTATTATTATTGAGACAAGAGCCATTGAGACGAGCATTGCGGTATAAGCATCGGTCCACTTTCTTAATGTATCTAAGCTTCTCAGATATTCATCCTTTCTAACAGTTTTAAACGTCTTCCATTCACTTTCCAAGAATTCGCTGTCCGGTTCGCCAGATGTTATTGCATTTGCATATCTATTTAGAAATTCTTTAAGCTTCTTATTTTTAACCTTCTTAGCAATTTCCTTGCACGCTGTGGCATAGTCGTAGTTCCAGACTTTTGCAAGATCTCTTATCTTTTTAAAGTATTTGCTTGTTGCATATTCTTTTCTTTCAGAAATTTTCTCAAAAATCTTCTCCCTACTAACCTCCGCAGTTGAGATAGAAGCCATATATGTCGTTGTGAATAGGAGATCATTATCCATGTAAAGCTCTTCTCTAATTTCTTTTATTTTATCAATTATTTTAGATAAAATTCCCCTTTTTACTGTTATTTCCTCTTTTTTTCTTTTAAATTTTTTGTTCAGTGCAAACTCTACCATTTTTCTCCCCAAATTTTATTACCATTTTATATTAAGCATTCCGCTTTTTGTTATCTTAGAGATTGTGTGGAAGAGCTCGTAAAAATCTGTTATCCCTTTTTCATGCAGTTTTTTGAGAATTTTAGCTCTTTTCTCTACTTCATCGTATATGATTCTCCTCTTGTTTAAAGGAATGCCAAGCATTGTTGCTATTTTTTGCTCTAAGAGATATGAACTTCCATAACCCCTAAATACGAAACTGTCTGTTACTGGATCCCAAGAAAATGCCTCTATGAAGGATACACCTCCTTTCAGTGGATTATAACCAACTATTTCGTTAACGCTCAAAACTCTTCTCACAAGCTTTCCATCCGGTCTTCTCACAGCGCTCTGTATTATAACAAAGTTCAAATTGTCTATATACTGTTTTGGAACATTTATAGGTTCGCCAGTAAGTCTCTGTATGAGTTTTTCTACGGTAGCAGCATGGAACGTGCTTAAAACAGGGTGTCCGGTCTGCATCGCTTGGAAGGCTATGTTACCCTCTACACCTCTAATCTCGCCGACAATTATATAGTTCGGTCTCTGCCTTAAAGCCGCTTTAAGAAGGTCGAACATTGTTACCTCCGCACCGCTACCCTCACCGAGCTTTCCTCCCCTTGTGCTTCCTCTTGTAACCTCTCTAACCCAGTTTTTATGAGGAACTTGAAGCTCTGGTGTATCTTCTATAGAGACTATTTTTGCATCCGGTGGTATGAACGTAGTTATCGCGTTAAGTGTAGTGGTCTTACCGCTCGCAGTCTCCCCGCTCACGAAGCCGCTCATTCCAAAATTTAAGAGCAGCCACAGATAACCGGCTATCATGTAGTCCATTGTTCCGAACTCTATTAACTGAAGAACACTAAATGGAGTCTCATTGAATTTTCTAATTGTGAAATTACTGCCTTTTTTACTTATATCTCTACCGTAAACGATATTTATTCTTGAGCCATCTGGCAGCGTTGCATCTACTATAGGATCTTTATATGTTATTGGTTTTCCTATTCTTTCGGCAAGCCTTATTACAAAAGCATTTAGGGATTCATCATCTTTAAATTCAACAACACTCTTCAAGCCTTTGAAAATTTTGTGTTCAACAAATATAGGTCCAATACCGTCGCATGAAATATCCTCTATATACTTATCTCTTATAAAAGGTTCAAGGATTCCCATTCCTATTTTGTCCCTTATTATTGCATACTCAAGAGCCTTAAATTCCCTCCTTGTTACCCTTATTTTATCTATTTTCTCTTTTTTCTTTTTTAAAAATAGAGAGAAAAATCCTCTCTCATCGTCCTTAAAACTTTTAGCCTCTTCTTCATCAACGATTTCGCATACCTTCCTTATAGCTTCCTTTAAAAATCTCTTCTTTTGTTCTATATCATCGGGATCAACTTCCACTTCTGCAAGGTAGTCAACGAGCCTTGCTTCTACCTCTTTAATGAGACCACTTACATCTACAATCAGCGTGGGCTCTATGGGTATGTAGTAGTCTCGAACATCGTTTTTATCCGGAAATATATGAATATAGATTTCTTTATCTGCCGGATAGATTAAATTTGGATTTTCGATATCCTTCATCTTTCTATCGAGCTTGCGATAGAACTTAGGTATTCCAACTTTATCTATTGGAACTAAGTGAAGATATTCAAGCAAATATGTATTTTTTTCCACCTCTCTCTTCATTTCTCTCGGAAGCATCCTATAAACACCGCAAC
Source organism: archaeon (assembly GCA_027051165.1). Classification (GTDB taxonomy): domain Archaea; phylum Hydrothermarchaeota; class Hydrothermarchaeia; order JALTZZ01; family JALTZZ01; genus JALTZZ01. The sequence goes on from JALTZZ010000056.1 coordinate 12,148, forward strand.
TCTTCAAGTCAGCATGATCGTGAGATTCAATCTTTCTCTTAGGAAACGGAAGGTTTACAGTATATGTTCTTGCTTCTGGCTTTCTTTTTGCAAGTTCCATCATTTTTATCACCTCTCATGCCTGTGCCTGAGATACTGGTATTATTTTAAGTCCAAAGCCCGGATGAACTTCAAAGCTTACTATGTTGCCGGTAGCTCTCTTAGCTCCTCTAACTTTTGATACCTCAAGAACCATTACATATCTATCTCCAACCTGTTCTTTTCTTAGAAAGAGGTGATTATCACAGGCTGCTCTAATTCTTACAAGGGTATCCTCCTTAAAAGCGTGCTGATGTAAAGTGACTAATATTGTTTTTCCCATATCACAGATATTCTTCATTTTTGTAAAGAATTCAAGTATATCATCCTCTGTGGAGTATGTTGTAAACATTGTTAAGGAATCTATTATTATAACGTCTTCTTTTATGCTCTTCATGTGATCTGCAGCGAGAGAAAGTATCTTTCTCATTTGATCCGCTGTCCAATCAACACCTTCAATATGTATTGTATAAATTTTTAAATAACCCCATGCAAAAAAGTCAGAAACGTCTAAGCTCAGCGATTCCATTTGGCTTAAAAAGCTTCTTATCGTGTTTTCTGTCGTATAATATGCTACGCTTAGACCACGTCTCAAGCCGCCCCAAGTAAACTGCTGACACAAAACGCTCTTGCCAGTATCATTCTCTCCCTCTATGAGCGTTAATGAACCTAAGGGTATTCCACCACCTAACCTCTTATCTATCTCACCATTTCCACTTGGAAGAATATTTTTCATTTCCTCTTCAAGATCAGCAAGCATCTCATCCATAGCTCTAACCCCCTATTATAAAAGTCTTTGAAGAGTAAACAACACCATTTGGTGTCGAAATTATAAATTTTACAGTATCATTTTCCGAAAAAGGACCGTTTACTATAATTTTTAGCGTTTCTCCGGGATCGAGAATATCCGGATTTATGGTATCATTTTCTATTCCCAAAATCTGCCAATCTGAAGGATAGTCGAGATACTTGGCTGTTCCATTATGTATCAATATAATATCCATATGATTATATTCCACTATTTTTGTGCTGCCATCGTTTGATATATATACCGTTACATCACCGCTCGTATTGTCCCACGCAAGATTTGCAATGCTTACTTTTGTCATTATTTTTTCGAGTAAATCTCTCTCCAAATCCTTAAAGCTTTTATGAGTGGTTTCTAAAAGGGCATTTGTTCCAGTTATAAATACGATTGTTACGAGAATTATAAAAAATATTGCAATTGCCGAAACTATTATTGTTTCAAACCCCATATTCATCACCCCACGGAAAATGTATCTTTATCTGAAGCACCATTATATAGTATAAAAACTACATTATAGTCTCCGTGAAGGTCAAAATCTAAGTAGGCGGTTACGTTTATTGTTTCGCCGCGATCCCAGTATCCATCTCCATCATCATTTTCTATCGTATATATCCAGTATGGTCTCGTGCCAGTGTTGTAGGGTATCCTCTTATAAATAGAGGTGTTGTATATAAATAGATCGCTCATTTCAATACTTTTGCTGCTTATTTTGCTACTTCCGATATTTTTTATCCATAAACTTACCGTATTTGTCGAATTATCACCTATAACAAATATAATGTCTATGTTTGTTCTTATTTTTTCGTTCAGCGTTGCAGATATTGAGCTTACCGAAGCTGATACTTGATATACCGATGGAAATATAGAGTTGACTAAAACTATTACACCTATTACACTGGAAATTGTTAGCAGCGAAATTGTTATTACCTCTCTCATAACCCAAGCACCTACACCTCTTTATCCAATATTAGTTTCAAAACTTCGGAATCCTTTGATTTGTCGTGAGGATTTACTATTGAGTAAAATTTATACATATCAACGACGACCTCTTTTATCGGTATTATTATGTTTCTATTCTTATAATCAGATAAGAATGAAGCTATTTTTGATACAATCTCCTTAATATCCTTAGTTATAAATCCGAGAAGGTAGAATATTTCAACAATATCATTGAAGTTTTTTTCACCGTATTTTGAAATCATTTCATTTGTCCATTCCATAATTTTGTATAGAGTAATAAAATCCATAATTTCTATAGAAGAAATAGAATTTTTTTCTTTTATTTTCTGATGATCATCAATTCTGGGCTTCTTTATTTCCTCAACACCTTCAAATATATCCTCTATCTTTACGTCTTCCTCTTTACTTTCTTTATCTTTATCAGCACCCTCTTCTTCTTTTTTTTCTTCTGGTGGAACAATTTCCACAGGTTTAATTTTGGGTTGCGACACTGCAGCAACGGCAGCCATTGTTTGTAGGCTTTGGAACGGGTTTTCAAGATTGTTCATAGTTTCCCTTATATCTATTAAAAGTTTTTTTATAGAGCCTTTAATTAAATTAACTTCCTCCTCAAGCTTTTTTATTCTGTTTTCCGGAGTATCGGTATTAGCTTCTGAAACTGTTTTATTTATTAGTGTCTGTTCTTGTTTTTCTTCCATATCATCACCTTAGAAATTTATGCTCTTTTTAGCCAAAATAATAAAATAAAAAATAAAAAAGAAATTTAAAAAATTGAAATTTTAGTAGAGTATCATTACGCTGTCTATCGCTGGTGGAACTTTTCTCTCTATTGGATAGCTTGCTCCGACTGGTGGCTTTACATCGACGAGTATCTTATCGTTGGGTCCAAAGTTGAACGAGCCGACGTCAATTGTTATTTCAGCCTTTTCAAACTCCTCTAAGTATGTGTCGTTTGTTACAACGTTGAACCATCTTACGCTGAATGTATTTGAATTTCCTGTGCTTGGATGGAAGTAGTCCACCGCGTTTCCAGTTTTCTGATTGACGACTGTTATTACAGTTTTAGCGAGATCTACCGGTGTTCCTCCAGAGGTTAGCTGGATCGTAAATACAACATTTGTTACAGTGTTTGACGATGTATTGCCTTTTGCGACGAAGTTTCCCACAAGTTCTATTGAGGAGCTTGCCTGCTTAACACCCGTGTGCACTACTTCTTGGCTCTTCTGCGTTGTGAAGAATCCTGCACCGAGCATGACGTAGCTGAACACCGCTGCCACTACTACAAAAGCTATAAGCACGATTGCCGCCTCTAATCCTGTAAACCCTCTCCTATCCCTCCACATCATCTTGCATCACCTCACACGTAGGATAGGCTTTGGAAGCTTGGTGGCATCTGCTTCTTTATCACCAACGGAGCACCTACCGGTGGCTTGACCTCAATTGTTATTATCTCGTTTGTATCTGGCTGTGATGTTATATCTCCAGCAGCCTTTGCAGCGCTGAGATTAAGTATAATCTTGAATTTTTCCAGCCTCTCTACAAGGTTGTCACCGTCGTTGAGCACGGACTCATACTTCCATATGTATGTTCCGTTGTATGTTGAGCCAAACTCCCACTGCATGTAATCATCTTCATCCTTATATACCACCACGGTCTTGTTTAGGTCAACTGGCGTTCCGCCGGCAGTCTGAGTAACGTAGAAGTAGATTATATTTGCCACACCGCTGGAACCCGACTGATTTGGCTCTATATAGATATACTGTCCGTCAAGCGTTAGCGAAGAGCTCGCCTGTTCAACACCCGTAGCAACTACCTGCTGACCTTTTTGTGTTGTGAAGAAGCTTGCACCGAGCATGACGTAGCTGAACACCGCTGCCACTACTACAAAAGCTATAAGCACGATTGCCGCCTCTAATCCTGTAAACCCTCTCCTATCCCTCCACACCATACTCCCAAACACCTCCTTTATTTTCATAATAATGGGGGAATTATTGTCTATATAAAATTATCTTTTCGAATTATGAAATAAATTAAAATTTCTATTTAATAATTTGTTATTTCATTAATGCAATTTTATTTTATTGATTTTTTCATATATGAAATTAAAAAAAGGAAATTATACTATGTTACAATAATATTATGTTTACATAACTATTTATTGATGTTAAGTAAGGAAAAATAAAAGTGGACGTCGAAACTCTAAATCTTATCAAAATTCTTATTACATTTTCTGCTCTTATTTACGCAAGCGTATATGATCTCAGGCAGAGAATAGTTCCTAATAGAGTATGGATTTTTCTGATCATTTTCGCATTTCCTTTGACGGTTTTCGAATTTCTATACTTTAATTATAAAAGTGAAACAATAATCTTCTCGGTTTTTCAGTTTATAATAATCTCCGTAATAGCTTATGCATTCTACTTTTTCGGTGTTTATGGAGGAGCTGATGCGAAGGCATTTATAACTCTTTCACTTATTTTTCCGATATATCCAGAAATATGCAATTTTCCGATACTCAATAAGGGTATTGGAATATTTTCATTCTCTGTGCTGTCGAATTCTCTCGCTTTAATACCTTTTGTAGCGGTGGCATTTTTCATAACGAATGCTTTAAGACTTGGAGTAAAAAATATAAAAAAAGATTTATTTTACTACTTTATAGGAAAAAAGGTAGATGTCAAAAACATTCCAAAATTCTACAATCTTCTTGAATATATTAATAGTGAAGGAAAGTTAATAAGGGTTAAAAGGGGTATAGAGCCTAAAAAGGAAATTGTTGAAAATATTAAAAATAGAGGGATAAAAGAAGTATGGGCTACACCGGCGCTGCCTTTTTTAGTATTTATAACATTGGGTTTCCTGATATCGGTATTTATAGGAGATATTATTGTTGAGATAGTCTTTCGATTAATTTCAAGGATTCTTTGAAAATATTGAGCGTATCGTATCCTTCACTATACTCCAAAACAACTGCAGAATCATATTTTATCTCCTTCAGCTTTTCAAAAACAGCTTTCCAGTCAATGTATCCAAAGTTTATCGGCAGATGGTTTTCATTTTCCCTAACATCGCTAAAATGCATGTGCTTTAAAAAGCATTTGCTCTTATGTATAAATTTAACAATGTTCTCCGTAAGCTCTTCTCTCGTTTTCCACGGGATGTGAGCAATGTCTAAGCAAAAAGCTATTCTTTTATTATCAATTCTGCAGAAGAATATTCGATATATCATATTCTCTTCTTAAATTTGCACCTTTTCTTATTAAATTCTCTATTGCTAATGTAATTTTTCTTGGAACGTTGAGATTATTAAGAGCTTCAATTACACTCTTTTTTCTTCTATACAAACAATGCATAACGACAACGTTTACAGAAGGAGAAGCTTCTGAAGTGAACTACTCCTTTATAAGGGCTTCGTGAGGAGTTTGCCTTTGCCAAGAGCCTTATCCCCACTGCTTGGTAAACGCGCCCCCTACTCCTGCCCATCTCGTAGGCGGAGCTACCTTTAAACCTGTGGAATAACCTAAGCCTTATGGGCTTAGCAAGACCGCTTATCCTATCGAAGATGCCGAGCTTCTTCAACAAACTTCTGCAAGCGTTAACATCTTCATTTATAAAACCCAAGACGGATTTAAACAAACCTTTTTTAACTCTAAGCTCTGGGGTGCAGCTTTCTTCAGCAACAGCCTTATTAAGCAGGCTGTCCGCCCCAGAGCTGTAATCTTCGCTAATTGTGTCTACGAAGATACCAAGCTCTTCTGCTTTGTATTTAAGATACTCGAAAGCTTTTCCATGTGGCAATAGGTGCCACATCTGATCTGCTATTGAATTTATGTTTGATTCTCTGTTTTTA
>JALTZZ010000057.1 GCA_027051165.1 archaeon
GTCGATATTATTTTCATTTTTTACAACTTTATCCACTAAAAATGAAATTTCATCTTCGCTATTTATTTCAAAATCAAAGTTATCGGTTAACTCATACTCTTTAGCTAATTCTTCAAGTCTACGTTTATCGTCATCAGATAATTTATGTTTAAATGTAACGAACGCATCTCCCCAAGCTTCGACTCCAATTAGCTTTGACAAGTCTGAATTCTCCTTTAAGAACCTAATAAAGTCGTTAACCGTAGTAATCATGTTCCCACCTCTATAAACTTTCCTTAAAAAATTACTTCTCAATATTAACTTGTTAAATCGAGCTATTATTTTTTCGTCATTTGTTTCGAGAATCTTTTGTTTGATCTGATCTGCTATGTCTTGAAAAGCCTTCTTATAAGACAATATTATCCTTACAAGATACTTAGCATCGTAATCGATAAAGTCTTCTTCATAATGCAATTCTTCTTTAATATCTTTAAGACTTTCTACAAAGCTACTAAGCACATTATCCTTTATTCTTGATATCATTGGCTTTATAAAGCTCCTGACAAAGCTATCAATGTTCACATTATACTTTTTTTGAATCTGATACGCATACTTTACACTGTCAATCAGATAGCTGTAATATTCAGCATCCCAAGCATATTCATCGTTTATTTCTATCCATTCAAGCAATTCTATGAATAAATCCATTTTCTTAGAATCTCGACCAATTCTATCTAAAAGTATTGCACCGAAGATTATTAATCTGCTTAAGACTTCTTTTTCAAATACATCTCCTGCCATATCATCTATTACACTTATGAAGGCTCTTGTAGCTCTAACGTCTATATCGAGGAACTTTACACCAAGTCTAAGTGACACATCAGCAATTTTCTCAAATAATTCTATGTCGTATTTACCAATCCAGTTTTTAGTCCATAATTCCTGAAATACGTAAACCATAGAATCAAATAAACGTAATCTTTGACTATATGCTCTCAAATAAAGGTCCTCCAAGATATTATGCAACAAAAGACCTTCATATTTATACAACTTTAAAAATAATTCTTGTATAGCAAATTTGACGTTTTTAATATTCCAACTATCAATCTCTCTTTTGATCAAAGCAATTAGATCATCTATTTCCTCCTCAAAATAACCTTTTGTTTCTTCAAGACATTTAATGCAACTTTCTAATTTTTTACGGAAAGTCAATTTGAATTCCTTTTCAACACCACTGTATTTTTCAGATATAACTTTTAGTAAATCATCTTTAATATTTAAAATCAATTCTTCAGAATTTCTAAATTTTCGATAATAGTGCCTGCTACTAACCTCATTTATAAAATACTCTACTTCTCTTTCTCTAACATCCTTATTTTCATCTATATCGAGTATATAGATGAGTATTTCAGGTTTTTCTCTACCACTTTTCAACCATTCATCATAAGCCGTCTTATATTCTATGTGTGTAGGTGATAAACCCTTTTCTACAATACTTCCATACTTCTTTCCAATGAAACAAATGAAGATATCACATTCTTTTACTTTAGAAATACAAACATCTAGAGGTGGTTCACTTTCAGGACTAAAGTCTTCAGCAAGTATAGGTTCAAGTTTAACATTTAAAAATTTTTCACTAAACACTTTTGAAAGATTTAAAATAGCTTCTTTAATTTTTTTTCGTTCATTTTTAAATTCTCTTATTACGGAACTTACAAAGATTTTAATCGTTCTCACAAATACAAAAGAAGAGTTGTGACATCATAAATCTTTTGACCAATAGTTATAAATTTAACTCTTTACAGGATGAGCGATGCAAGGAGTTAACCTTATTCTTGAAGAACTTACACAGAGATTCTAAATGCTCTGTTGTAAAGTTTATAGCTTTGCTAAATTTTCATAACCCTCTTGCAGAGTCAAGGCTCAGCAAGGGCTTGGAGCTTCTCTTTTTTATTAAATCCCATAGATATGAGCATTCCTAATAAAAGCTTAGCATAGCTGTGAACTTTGCAACAGAGCGATTAGAATATCTGTGCAGATTTTTTAAGGAGAGAGAATTTTTGAGAACCTTGAATAAATCTTCGACAACGCTTCTGACAGCTTTAAATTCTCCCAAGAGCACAAAAAGCTCTTGAAAGCTAAGAACATCCGATCGTAGAACTTTTTTACATCTTCATTTTTCTGGGCTTCAAAAGGGTGCGATAATCTACCCGTAATCCTTTTAACATTCAGATTTCTCTTAGGAGATATGAAAGGGAGAATTTTATAGTGCATAATGCTCCTCCAGTAGTTTTTCTGAGCACAGAAGCCTTTATCATCTATTATTCTATCACCTTTTCTCAGAACTCTCCTTCTCTTAAGGTTTTCAGTGATTTTAAGGAAGAGCTTGGAGTCGTTTGGCGATCTTTCGTATAAATAGACTCCAATAAGCTTTAAAGAAGGATATTCTACAACCAAGGCAAGTTTGTAGCCTTTATAGAACCCATTGCCTACAGTATTGCCCCATTTGAACTCTATCCTTTGATCTCTAAATAGATTTAAGTCCAGCTTTATATCGGTAGTATCGAGGAGCTTTACTGAGCTCCTCTTAATAAACCTGTTTATAACTGCTAAAACAAACTTTATAAGCTGATCTTTGCTGAATCTGCTGAGGAAGCTGTATATCTCGTAGTTATATTCTTCTCGAAAAATATAGCTGTTATCGTTATTCTAAGCATTAGAGCTTCCCCTCTTAACCGATTTTATCCAAGCTTTAGCCAGCTCTTTCTTAACAGTCCTACAGTCAAAAAGATTTGTTTGAAGATTATCCATGTTGAGCGTCTTAGGATCAGGGATTAGAGGGCTTTTCATGCCTATCACTAGAGAAAGGGTTAATACTCCTTCTCCTATATAAATTTTTCTGTGTTTCGTCCGGAAAATTTTGCTTTGTTTCTAATACAAACGTCCTTTTATAAGAATGAATAGTTTCTCTTGGAAACTTTGTTTTTATAGAAAAACTAACCCTCTTGCATCACTCATCCCGCAAGGGTGTTATACCTATAAGTTTCACAGAGCCATCTTTTTTCACATTGGCGAGAAGGAGTTTAAGATAGAGCAGCCAGCGTTTTTTGGGCTTTAAAACTGCGAAGCTCCAGTTGTCAAGCAATCGAAGCAGGAATCTGCGACTATGTGTTTTTTCGTTTTTCATATCAGCTAAGAAATCTGAGCTCGGGCTTATACCGATTCTCTGAGAGATCACTGAAATGTTACTTGTATCAACGATGTGAACATGCCAGAGCTTTTCTTTTTTCCCGATCTCGCTTCGCAGTATGAGCTCCTGTTATCTGCCCTAATGCCGGTGGAATCGCATGCTAAAACTCTTAAAAAATTCACTTCCTCTTCCGTTAACTTTCCTACAGCCCTGCATATCGTTGTATAGCACACCTTAAGTTTATAATCTTCCTGAGCTTCCTGCTTAATATAAACTCCTCCTCAATGTCCCTGAACGTTAAATTGAATACTATCCCATGGAATTTATACCACTTGTGCCCCGTCTTGTTCCTATGCTCAGGCACACTTTTACGCATATCTCATAATTTTAAGTAAAAATATTTTCTACTTTATTTTAATTTTCAGAACGAAATCTAATTTTAAAAAGAGAAACAAACATTTCGAGAATATCTTTAAGCTTTAATTTAGAGCCTTTTTTATCCATCCACATTATGGGAACTTCAACGATGTTTACACCTTTTTTCTTAAGCAGATAGAGAAGTTCGACATCAAAAGCATAGTTCTTTATTTTGATAATGTCTATAATATCTTTTATAACCTCACTTTTAAAAGCCTTGCATCCGCACTGCGTGTCTTTAAATTTTAGCCCAAGAATAAGCCTCACAAGGATATTAAAAGCTCTGCTTGCTATTCTCCTTGATAGGGGTTGCTTTACCAAAATTTTTGATTCTTTAAGCCATCTTGATCCAATAGCAGCTCCATATTCTTTTGCGAATTTAACTACCTTGAGAACCTCCTGTGGAGGCGTAGAACCATCTGCATCTGCAAAGGCTAATATTTCGCCTCTTGCAACCTTAAAACCTTCGATTATTGCACCACCCTTTCCAAGCTTTTCCTTAAACTCCAAAATTTTAACATCAAATTTTTCAACAACTTCTTTTGTGTTGTCTGTGCACCTATTTAGGACTACTATAATCTCCGCATCTTTAAAGACCTTTAAATATTCCTCTAACGTTTTCCCAATTCTCTCAGCCTCGTTGTGTGCAGGTATAACTATGGAAAGCATTATATATCACTCCTACATATTCTACTCTATGAAGGCTGTTATAATAGGTTTCGTGTGTGCATTCCTCGGCTCTGTTGCTCAAATATTATTTAAGCTTTCTACACCCGAGATAAGCTTCTCTAATATACAGAGCTTCTTAAACAAATACCTCGTTTTAGGATTTGTTTTGTATGGCATTGCTTTTTTGCTATACCTATATGCTCTTAAGAGTGTGAACGTATCTATACTTTATTCTACGATTTCAATGAGCTACGTCTTTGTTTTAATCTTCAGCCGTGCTTTTTTAGGAGAAAAAACCTATTACTGGAACTACATCGGTGCTCTTCTGATCGTTTTAGGCATCTCTTTAATCATGAAAAGATAATATAAAAGTTTTCTCTAATTTGTCGCAGTATCCAAGATTTTAAATACTGTTCCAAAGACTCCACTTAAGCTCCTCTCTAATGACAAAGAATGCTGCCTGCGGTGGGATAACACCTTTTTCGGTTATTATTAAATCAATGTATTCTGGTGGAGTTACATCAAATGCCGGATTCCTTATTTTAACACCTTTAAACTTCTCCGGATCTGCTACTTCGCTTGCATCTCTCTCTTCAATTTCTATGAGCTCTCCCAGGAGTGTCTGTGGAGAAAACTTGTATGTCTCGGCAGCTACAAAAAAGAGGACTCTCGCTTCATTTGCAGCTAAGGCAAGCATAGAAGTTCCAATTTTATTAACCACAGCACCATTTGCAGCTATGCTATCAGCTCCAACAATTACCTTGTCAACCTTCTTCATAAAGAGCCTAACGGCACTGTCAACTATAAGTGTTACATCTATACCTTCATCGGAAAGCTCTTTAACGGTCAAATGCCCTTGGTATCTCGGTCTTGATTCCGTTGCTATAACCTTTATATCTTTCCCTTGCCTAAACGCTGTTTTAATTACAGAAAGAGCGGCTTTTGAGTTGCAGTGTGTCATTATAGTATCGCCGTCGCTTATCCTTCTCGCTCCTATTTCTCCAATCTTCCTAACAGCTTCAAGAGAGTTTTTTATGAAATTATCACAAGCCTCTAAAGCTTTCTTCTTAAGCTCATCTAAGTCTAAATTTTTATTTATTTTTATATTATAGAGAACGTAGTTAACTGCATTTGGCAGGGATACAGCAGTAGGTCTCGCAGATTTTAATATATTAGCAGCATTTTCAACTTCTTTTATAAAATCATTAACACTTTTTGCCCTTGATACCATTATTTGATTTTTAAGTGCCTCAACTGCCGCTCTTGCAATTTTTCCAGCCCCTCTTATCTCCATATCTCTAATTTTCTTTGTTGTTTCTATAACCATATTTGCTACCATATATTTTAATTATTATTTTAATACATAATTAATCTTTTCTTTAATAGCTTGTGCTTGTGAAATCAAAACCAAAATAGGTTTCTTATGCTTGTTAACTTTTTAATATTTCCGAAAAGAAAAATTTATAAATGAGATGAAAAACTTTTGTAAGTAGCGGTGGTAAAAATGGGGGATGAGGAAAAGAAAAAAATATGCATTATTGTTTCGAAAGGGACATTGGATATGGCATATCCACCACTGATATTGGCAAGCGTTGCTGCTGCTTTAGATTGGGAAGCCCATATATTCTTTACATTCTGGGGGATGGACATAATAACTAAAAAGAAAGTTGATAAGCTGAAAATAAGTGCTGTTGGTAATCCGAATATTCCAATGCCAAACATCCTTGCAGTTCTTCCCGGAATGGATGGAATGGTTACTGGAATGATGAAGAAAACTTTGAATAAGGTAGGATTTCCACCTATAAGAGAGCTTATAAAAGAATGTAAGGAAAATGGTGTAAAATTCTATGCATGTGAACCCACGATGAAGGCATTTGGCTTAAGCAGAGAAGATCTGCTCGATGAGGTAGACGATATCATTGGAGCTGCGACGTTTTTGGAAATGGCTGCAGATGCTAATGTAACATTATTTATATAACTTTTAGGAGGTGATAATGTGAGTGAGGTAAAAGCTGACATCGTTGTTGATGCTCGTGGAAAGATGTGTCCATACCCAGTTCTCGAAACAAAAAAGGCTCTAAAGAAGGCTCAAAGTGGGCAGGTAATAGAAGTGATCGCAAACGATCAGGGTGCAAAAAAAGACATTCCAGTGCTTGTGGAAAAAACAGGGAACGAGTTAATAAAGGTGGATGAAAAAGAGAACGAAATAAGATTTTATATAAAAGTTAAATAAATATTTTTCTTTTTATTTTATTGAGCTTTGTTAGAAAAAAATTTCTAAAATTTGTTTTTTTTCCAAAAATTTTAATGTTCCTTCCTTTTATTAAATCCTCGATGCTGTCAACAATTACGTATGCATTGCCTATTTCGCTTAATACATGTGCATCGCTTCCGGCAGTTATTGGAATGTTCCTCGCCTCAGCATATTTAACAGCTTTTTTATTAAAGCTATCAAGAAAACATCTTGAATTGAATCCTTCAATATAGTCTGGATTTATTTTATCAATTATTTTTTCGTCGTTTATACTGCTGCCTCTAAAAGCATCAAATGGATGCGGTATGCAGAGTTTTGCCCCTTGGTCTCTTACCTCATCTACGACCTCCCAGAGTCTTCTCGATTTTATTTCTTCATTAATGAAGTATGCAAGAACCTCTCCAACTTCAGTTCTGATCTCCATAGCTGGTATAAGCAGAATACCGTTTTTTTCAAAGATTTTCTTATATTTTAAAGAAGCTTTAGCTGTATTATGATCGGCGATTGCAACACCGCTCAAGCCAGCTTTTTTTGCAACCTTTATAATATCTCTAATATCGTTGCTTGAATCCCACGAGTATTTCGTATGTATGTGCATATCTATTTTCATACCTGTTTTCATAGATAACCCTTCGAAACTATAAATTTATTAACTTGTTTGTTGGGTGATAGTATCAAATAAAAAAATGTTGGAAAGTGGTTAGTATGTCTATAAGGGTTATGATCGTTGACGACGAAAAAGAAATTCTTGAAATAACAAAAAGAATGCTTGAAAAAGAAGGAATACATGTAATAACAGCTAATAATGGAAAAGAGGCTTTGGAGATATTAAAAAAAGAAAAGCCAGATTACATCTTTTTGGACATTATGATGCCAGAGATGGACGGTTGGGAGGTTTTGAGAAGAATAAAACAAGATCCAAACTTAAAAGATATTCCAGTAGCCATGCTTACGGTTAAGCCCATTACAGAATCAATGGAGAGGGAGGAATTCGACAAATACATCGTTGACTACGTAACAAAACCTTTCAGCAAAAGAGACTTAATAGAAACGATAAAGCAGGTGTATCCGATAAAGCATTGATTGTGCAGTGATATAAGCTCAACCTCCAGAAACAACTCTTATTATTTCTAAGTAGTCTCCAGCTTTTATCCTATCCTCCTCGGTGCAAAGCTCTTTGTTTTTTTTCACAATAACTTCTTCTGTATTTATATCCATAGACTTTAAAATATCTTTTATTTTTGAATTTTCCTTTATTTCAATCTCTTTTTCATCTTTTCCATATTTTACTTTTATTTTTACGGTATTCATATCACAAACACTTTAATTAACATCTTTAATGTTAAACTATCTCTAAATTCTGTGCAGAGGTGGAAGAGGTTTGAATACAGGATAAAATATTTTCTGGAAAATTTGGGATTTAAAGCCAATAGAGTTCCAGTTAGTGGAATATCTAAACTCGTAAAGGGAGATATAATAGCAAAAAAGGGAGATTTGGAAATAATAATTGATGCAAAATCCACAACAAATAAAGAAAAAATAATTATTGATCTTAAAAATTTAGAAAAGCTTAAAAAGTTCTCTAAGGGCAAGATTCCAATTCTTGTATTTTCTTTCTGGAGGCATAGATATCTTTACGGCATTGTCGAAGAATCCTATATAAGAAGTTATATAGAAAACACGGTTTCTAAGGAGTGCAGAAGATATGTAACGCTTACAAAAGACATTCTTGAAGAAATATCTGAAAGCTCCTCATGTATGGAGCTGAATTCTAAAGGTAAAAAGTATATATTAATGGAGCTAAAAAATCTTATAAATGTAATAAAAGAAGGGAGTGTAGAGCATGACAGAGGACAAGATTGAGAAAATTCTGGAGAAAATAAACTTTAGAATAAAGATCGGTGGAGAAAACTTAGCTGTAGCTGTTGCTCAGGATTATAGAACAAGAGAAGTTTTGATGGTAGCTTTTATAAATAGAGAGGCTCTCAAGAGAACCTTGCAGACTGGGCTAATGCACTACTACAGCACGAGCAGAAAGAAGATTTGGCTTAAAGGAGAGAGCTCAAGACACCACCAGATAGTCAAGGAAATTTATGTAGACTGCGATGCGGACAGCATTCTATTTCTCGTTGAGCAAAAGGTTGCAAGCTGCCACGAAGGATATTACTCATGCTTCTTCAGAAAAATTGATAATTACGAGCTAAAAATTGTTAAAGAAAGGGTGTTTGATCCAAAAGATGTTTATAAATAGTCCTAAATATTTTCACTTAAAAATCTAATGATATCGGTTGCAGAGAGTATTCCAACTGGAATAAGCTTTCCCATGTGCTTTGATATAACAAGAACCCTGTGAACTCTGTTCTTCGCCATAATCTCTACAGCTTCTTTGAGTTTTTTATCTCCTTCAAGCGATATAGGCTTTGGTGTCATGATATCTTCAGCCGTAAGCTGTAGAGGATTTTCGATATCATTTAGAGTTTTTATAACATCGTAGCTGCTTATAACACCCATAAATTCTCCATCATCGTTCACAACGACGACTGCGTGTATTCTGTTCTCAGCCATAGTCTTCAATACATCCTTAAATGAAGCATTCATACCGACTGTTATTACACCTCTCGTCATAATATCCGATATCTTCGTTTTTTCAAGGATTTTCACATAGCTTCACCTCTCTTGTAAGATATTATAACTCTATATCCGCCGCTCTTTGCGAGATATTCTGCATTTCCAAAAACTTCTTCCATTTTTTTCTTCACCCTTTCATGTCCTTTTCTTACAACAACTTGTAGGCTTCCTCCATCTCTGAGATGCTCTCTTGCACCCTCTATTATTTTATAGACAACATCAAGCCCTGCACTCATCGGTAAGTTGCTGAGAATTACATCGAATTTCTCTCCCTTAACGGGCTCATACAAATTTCCCCTCTTTACAACAGCGTTTTTTATATTGTTTCTTCTGATGTTGTGCTTTGCACACCATGCTGCTCTCTTATTTATATCCACCATGACAACCTTCTTGGCAAATCTCGATGCAACGATGCCTATAACACCGTATCCACATCCCATATCGAGAACATAATCTGTAGGCTTTATTATCATCTTCTCGATAAGAAGTCTGCTTCCGTAGTCTATCTTCTTGTAGGAGAAAAGTCCGCTTGCGGTTAGAAATTCAAAATAGTATCCTCTAAGATAAGCCTTTATTATACCAAGTTTTGGCTTTGATATTGGTTTTTCAGTAAAATAATGTTCAAAGGTTTTTTCTTTCATGCAGTATTAATTTAATTCTTCATATCTTTAAAGTTTTTTGTATTTTAAAAAATAGATAAAAATTTTTGTTTGAAGTGTTGTTGGATCTTTTTTCTTTCTTATCTTAATAAAAAATACTATAAAAGACAGAATCATTAAAAAAATGTTGATAAGGGCAATGTTTTTGTAGCTGCTGAGCAGAAGCGATATAAATATTCTTGGTAGCATAAAGGACAGGACTATAAAAATGAGAGATATAATGAATAGAAGGGCTATGCCTCTGAAAATTAACAATTTTATACGATCTTCTTCAATATTTTTGAGCAGAATTGCATCGTGAAGAATGTATGCAGCATTCCTTCCAACAAAAATAGATAAAAATACACTTATAGTAAGGATAAATGCATTTAGGAGCTTTAAATATGTATTAACAATTTGTAGCATGCTATTGATAATGTTTTCAATCATGTTCTTAATTATATAGCTTATCGTCGTTAAACTGTGTATAAGGTGATTGCATGATCATAAATGTTAGGGTTTTTCCAAATTCAAAAGATGTAAAGATCATAAAAAATGGAGATAAAATTAAGGTTTATCTAAAATCAAAACCTGAAAAAGGTAAAGCAAATAAAGAGCTTATAGATATTCTTTCAAAACATTTTAACGTTGAAAAGAATAGGATAAGAATTATTAAGGGTGAGAGATCAAGGAATAAAGTCGTTGAAATAGGAGAATAGGTGAGTAAGTTGCTTGACATAATGGAAGAAATTGAGGAGATAAGCGAGGTTGCAGATAAAGCTAAAAGCGGAAGAATAAGTATAAAGAAGGCTGAAAAGCTTTATTCAAAAAATCTTCATGCACTTGCTTTGGTTGCAGATGGAATAAGAAAAAAAGCTGTAGGTAATATAGCAACGTTTGTAACGGATATAAACATAAACTACACAAATGTGTGCATAAGCAAATGCTCGTTTTGTGCTTTTTATAGAGATAAAAGCTCAAAGAATGCTTATGTTTTAAGTGTAGATGAAATACTAAAGAAAGTTGAATTTGCAAAGAAATTTGGAGTTACTCAGGTTTTAATTCAAGGGGGGCTTAATCCGGATATAGAATTTGAGTTCTATGAAGAAGTTATAAGAAGAATAAAAGAAAGATTTCCAGATGTTTTTGTGCATGCATTTTCTCCTATCGAAATCTATTTTTTCGCAAAGAATTTTAGAATGAGTATAAGAGAGGTTCTTGAGAGGTTTAAAGACGCTGGTTTAAGAACACTACCCGGTGGAGGAGCTGAAATCCTTGTTGAAGATTTTAGAAAAAAAGTTAGTCCAAACAAGCCAAGTAGCAAGGCATGGCTTGAGGTTATGGAGACCGCACATAAGCTTGGGATAAAAACGAGTGCCACAATGGTTATAGGGCTTGGTGAAAGCGTGAGAGATAGGATAGAGCATATTATAAAAATAAGAAAGCTTCAAGAAAAAACTAAGGGTTTCGTTTCTTTTATTCCTTGGAGCTTTAAATCTGGAAATACTGCATTGAAAAGAGATGAAGTTCTCGGTATAGAGTATTTAAAAACAGTTGCCATCTCAAGAATACTGCTTAACGGAGCTATAAAAAATATACAGGCTTCTTGGATAACTCAGGGAACAAAGATAGCACAAATAGCACTCTTCCACGGTGCCAACGATATAGGTGGTGTAAATATTGAGGAAAACGTTGTTAAGGCAACCGGTGCAGATGTTAAAATGTTGCCCAAGGAAAGAATAATAAAGCTTATAAGAGAGGCTAACAGGATTCCAGCAGAGAGGAATACAATTTATGAGATAATTAGATACTACTGAGGTGATGATATGTGCGAATCAAAGGTCTATCTGATAAAAGGCAACGAGAAGGAAAAAATTATGGATGAAGCCGTTTTAATAAAAGAGGAAAATGGGAAACTTATTATATTTGGACTTCTTGGAGAAAAAACGGAAATAAATGGCAGGATAGTTAGAATAGATATGTATAAGCATGAGGTTCATATAGAGGTAGAAAAATGATAGTTGCGGAGATAAGTGTAGTTCCTATAGGCACGTGCTCAACGAGCTTAAGCAAGTATGTTAAAAAAGCTATAGAAGAGCTTAAAAAGAGAGTTAGAGTATATCCAAATGCTATGGGAACTGTTGTAGAGGCGGAGAGCTTAGAAGAGATATTTGAGGCTGTGAAAGCTGCTCATGAGTCACTTTTTGATATGGGTGTTAAGAGGGTTGTTACAACAATAAGGATAGATGATAGGAGGGACTTGAAGAGTAGTGTTGAAAGGAAGATGAAAGCAATCTTAGCAAATGATGAAGAAACCCAGGACTGAGCTTTGCGATGATGATCGTCTGGAGCACTGATGCTTTTTTTGTCTATTGTCTTCTGAAAAGTTTTTCCAAATGAGAAACTACAAGTTTATATACCAGAACGTTCAAGAGATTTATTTGAGGTGTATGTGGAATGAGAAATATCGTAATCGTTGCTGTTCTTGTCTCTATTTTGGTCGTTGCTTTGGTTGTTGTTGCATTTCTCGCAACGAGGCAGACACCGTTTTACGGAGGGATGATGCAGTTCTACGGTCAGCAGTATGCCCAGCCCTATGGATCGCAGGGAATGGGAATTATGGGTCCTCGCGGAATGGGGCAGTGGGGCTTTCAGCGATATTATGGAGAAGCTCCGAGGACATATGTTCCAGAGCAAGTAAAATCTAACGGAGAACTTATCTATTATACTGGATACAATATGAAAGGTGAACGTATAATACCAAAAAACGGTCCAACTTGGCTCTTTATGCATGGTGGTAGTTGTGTTTCTTGCCATGGAGTCGACGGAAGAGGAGGAGTGCCAATAATGATGTGCGACAAGATTCCGCCAGATATAAGGTGGAGCAGCTTAACTGGGGAGAAACATAAAGAAGATCATGAAAAATATAACGAAACATCGGTAAAGATAGCTATAACAAAGGGCATAGAGCCAAATGGTGAAGAGCTAAGCTACTGCATGCCAAGATGGGAAATCTCCGATGAGGATCTAAACGATCTGATAGATTTCCTCAAAGAGCTTGACAGGAGGTATAAAGATTGAGCTTCGATGAATTCAAAAGCAGAGATAGAATGATTATAGGCTTATTTTTAATTTTTATAGGATTCTTTGGAATGATGCTAAGTCTGCAGTATATATACTATGCACCTATGGTTGGAATGATGTGGAGTGGTTACTATAACCCCGGATATAACTTAATGAGCGTTATTGCTTTTGCCATATCCATAGGGGTCGTAATATTTGGAATATACTTTGTTTATGAGGCAATATTAGGGTATAAAAATGGACAGTAGCCATGAGCATGGAATAGAGGCTCATGAGCACAGATCGCACAAGGGCTATCATAGAGCTCACAAGCATCACGAAAAAAATGATAGAAGATTATAAGAGGAGGTTTTTTGTTTCTGTTATATTAACGATACCAATTTTAATTATTTCGCCAATGATTCAGAATGTATTTGGGATAAAACTAAAATTTTATGGAGATATTTATCTTCTTTTTCTTCTTTCGACTGCAGTGTTTCTCTACGGAGGATATCCATTTTTAAAAGGATTTTTCGATGAAGTAAAAAAGAGAGCTCTCGGAATGATGACATTAATAGCTGTAGCCATTACCGTTGCTTATATTTATAGTTCTTTAACAGTTTTCGGGCTTAAAGGTAAATTCTTTTTTTGGGAGCTTGCAACCCTTATAGATATTATGCTTCTTGGACACTGGATAGAAATGAAGTCCATACTGGGAGCTTCAAGAGCTCTCGAAGAAATTGTCAGACTTCTGCCAACAAAGGCTCATCTTATGAAGAACGAGGAAGTTGTTGATGTTCCTATAGACAGATTAAAAAAGGGAGATATTGTTCTCGTAAAGCCTGGAGAAAAGATACCAGCCGATGGTGTGGTTGTCGAAGGTCATACAACTGCTGACGAATCCATGCTCACGGGGGAATCTAAACCAGTTGAAAAGAAGGCTGGAGACACGGTAATAGGTGGCTCTATAAATAGGCACGGCTCAATAACAGTTAGGGTTGAGAAGGTTGGAAGTAAGTGAAAGCTATCTTGCACAGGTGATTAATCTTGTAAGAAGAGCACAAGAAAGCAAGTCGAAAACTCAGGATTTAGCAAATAGAGCAGCTTTTCTGCTAACGATAACAGCCCTTAGCGTAGGAGGTATAACGTTTGCTGTTTGGCTCGGCATAATCGGCGATTTAGCTTTTGCGATAGAGAGAGCGGTAACTGTAATGGTGATTTCATGCCCACACGCACTTGGTTAGGCTGTTCCTCTTGTAGTTGCTGTATCAACATCTATTGCTGCAAAGAGAGGTTTTCTTATAAGAGATAGGAAGGCATTTGAAAATGCAAAAGATGTAGATGCCGTCGTCTTTGATAAAACTGGAACTCTTACAAAAGGTGAATTCGGGGTAACTGATGTAATAACGTTCAATTCAAGCGAAGAATACGTTCTATCTGTTGCAGCTTCTTTGGAAACAAGGTCTGAGCATCCAATAGCGAGAGGAATCGTTAAGGAGGCTGAAAGAAGGGGTATAAAAATTATGAAGATAGAAAATTTCAATGCATCCCCAGGAAAAGGAGTTTCCGGTAGGATAAACGATAGATATTTTGAAATTTTAAGTCCGAATTATGTAAAGATTCCAGAAGACAAAAGGCTTAAAAATGTTTTCAGCGAAGGAAAAACTGTTGTCTTTGTTCTTGAGGATGGAAAAATAATTGGAGCAATAGCTTTAGCTGACATTATAAAGGAGGAATCAAGAGATGCAATAAAAATGCTAAGGGATATGGGTATAAGGTGTATAATGCTTACAGGAGACAACAAGCACGTCGCTAAATGGGTTGCGAAGGAGCTTGGGTTGGATGAATTTTTTGCAGAAGTTCTTCCCCACGAAAAATCAGAAAAAATAAGACAGCTTCAGAAAAAGGGCTTCACAGTTGCAATGGTAGGTGATGGAATAAACGATGCTCCAGCTCTCGTTCAAGCTGATGTCGGCATTGCAATAGGTGCTGGAACCGATATAGCAATTGAGAGTGCGGATATAATTCCTGTAAAGAACGATCCGAGGGATGTGGTAGAGATTATAAAGCTCTCGAAAAAGACTTATAGAAAAATGTTACAGAATCTCATATGGGCAAGTGGTTACAATGCCATTGCCATACCCCTTGCTGCTGGGATTCTCTATGCATACGGCATTATCCTTACACCAGCCATTGGTGCCGTGCTGATGTCTGCAAGCACCGTAATTGTATCTATAAATGCTAAACTGTTATCATGAAATTTTTATTATTAATAATATTTTTATCCTTCGTTATTTAAAAAATATAATTCTATGAAGAGGTGTCCAAGATGCAAGACGGAGGTTAAGGAGGATCAGAAATACTGCCACGAATGCGGTTACTATTTAAAGGCAAAGAAACCGAACATAAAAGAGATAGCATTTGCAACTTCCTTTATACTCATTTTCCTTGTTGTATCAATACTGTTCTTTTTAAATCATTATACTGAGCCTAAAGAAGAGATAAGTGGTGCAGAAGTTGAAGAGGTAAAACACAATGAAAAGGAAATTATACAGGTAAAATATATAAATGCTTATAAAAATCTATTATCCGCAATAAATTCCGGGGATATAAATAAATCCATTGATGCAATGGAAGAATTTAAAAGAACGATTAAGCTTGTTGAAAAAGAGATAAACAAAGAACACGTAGAGATAATAGCACCTTCAAAAGTTCTTGAGGTTCTTGAAGATGATATAAAAAAGGGGAATCTGGAAAAGGCAAAGGAAGATATAAAAGATATAGGATCAACATGTGGGGTTGAGTTGTGCCATTCTCAAACGGGAATGCTAATGTTTCGGTTTGCATCAATGTATTATGAAATAAAGAGAGATGTGGAGAAGGGCAACTTAGAGGATGCGGCGAAGAAAATTCCAGAATTTAGGGAGAGATTTGAAGATTTTAGAAGTGCAATGATGGTTGTAATGCCATTAGAAACAAAAATCAGAATGAAGGAAGAATATATAGATAGCCTTGATAGAAGCATTAAAAACAAAAACAAAACTGAAGCTGAAAGAATAATTAAAGAAATCGGAGAAAGCATGTGTGCAGTGAGGGGCTGTCATTCAATACTCCTAACAACAGAAATTCTGAGTAAATAACGCTACTTTTCTATTTTTTCCTTTATCTTGTGAAGAAGCTCTGCTGGATTTTTAATTGGATACTCTATTTTGTCAAGAACTTCTTCAAGCTTCTTTCCCTTAGCAACGATGTTTCCTATTCTCTCGAGCAAGGGTTCTTTATTTTCTACTGGAAAGTTGAGCCCCTTTATATGAGCTAAGACGTGAACTGCCCAGTCTATTCCGAGAACTTCTATTTCATCCTTCTTAATAACAACTTTATCTTCTTCCTCAATCTCCTTCAACCTACCTTCTTTCTTGAGTTTCTTGTATGCAAGCTTTGCTATGCCTCCAGCTTTGTGCTCATCTATTTCCTCAAGTTCACCTTCAATAAATTTTTTAACCTTTTCCTCATCGGCAGATAGAATATTTTTTACAGTTTGATCTGTAATACCAAGCTCCTTTGCTATTTCTTTTGAGGTTTTTAGAGCTTCATTTTTTAGAACAACAACATAGCTCGCTTCTGCTAAGCTTGGTAGCCACGTAAGATTTCTATACTGAATTAAATTCCTTAAACCACCAAGCAGATTTATAGCTTCCATGAATACCTTCTCAGCAAGCTTATTTATATCCCCAGCTATAGGTTTTGCAATAACTTCCATTTCTACACCTCCTACTCTCTTCTTTTTATAAATTCCCTAAGAGACATCTTTATATCAATAAGCCCGGTATCGGTTATTTCAAAAACATATGTATCGCCAGCATGTGGGGCTAATCTGCAGCCATCAATTCTTATTAGCCTGAGAACACTTCCAATAGGCATCTTGTATAGTGAGCTGTCCCATCTCGATTCTATAATCTTCTTATCCAGAACTATTGTTCCGTCAACTATATGTGCAACTGCCAAACCGCCAGCAGCTTCTGCACTCTCGCTGGCTTGAGCAGACCTCTTCTGGCTGACGAGGAGTGCTGTCTGCCAGTGCCTCTTTAAGAAGTTGAAAATAAGCCTTACTATTTGCCTTGCCATGACTTCCTTGTGCTCATATAATCCAGTTATGCTGTCAATTATTACGTTTTTTGTCTTTTTTTCTCTAATTACGTATGCCATTGTATCAAGAAGTGTTCTTGTATTTTCTCTTAACTCATCTTCTTGAGAAGCATCAATAATAATTATATTCTTCTCAACTTCACTAAAATCGTAGCCAAGGGCAAGGGCTTTCTGCTTGAGTGCAGGATATAGGAAGTTTGCCGGAGCTTCCACGGTAACAAATAAAACTCTATAACCGTGAGCAGCTTGAACAACAGCAAACTGCTCTGCCAAGAGGCTTTTTCCAGTATCTGGAATGCCAGTAACGTTCATTACCGCAAGATATGGTATCCCTCCCAAGGGTTTTTTTACATACTTTTTAGATTCCTCATCGTATTCAACGTAATAGAACATTTCGTCGAGTTTTGTTCCTGTAGGTATTCCAATAAGCTTTGGAGCTTTTTCTTTTAGCTCTCTAAGCTCATAAACATAATCTTTACCGTTCATACAATTTTATCTTTGAAAAATAACGTCATAAATTCTTTATCTATCTATACATCAAAAGCTTATGGAAAAATAAAATTTTTATATTGAAATATTGAGTTACTTAAGAACTACACACCAGCACCAATATTATCGAAAGCTCTAAAAAATAAAGGGGAATTTATCTATAAGCATCACTAAACCAAAAATAATCTAACGACATATTATAAAGAAATACTAACAGTTTTTTCGGAGTTTTGTTTGCATCTTCCAAAACCTTTCATTATGCCATTATACTTCTCTTTTCTATACTTCTTTAAGTGAACTATCCCAAG
>JALTZZ010000058.1 GCA_027051165.1 archaeon
TATAGTATAGGTAAAAAATAAACACTTCTGAATGTCAAAAGTTAAATAGTTGTATACTTAATGGCTTTGAATTAAAAAATAAATTTTTACATTTCTAAAAAAAAGAGAGAAAATATTCAGCTGTTACCCTTAATTTATTATATAAAAAAATAAAGAACGATGGCTATTCTATAAGTTCTACATAATCTTTGCCTTTTACAAATACTATTGCGTTACCTCCGGCATTTATTACTAAACTATTTTTTATAACAATTCCCGATAATGTTACTGTTCCGTTGGCCGGGACTGTTATGGTTTTTACTACTGTAGTACCATCTTTTATTGTAACAGCATTATTAACGCCAGAAGTATCTGTTATTTCTATATCTAATACAGCAAACCCTGCTGATGGTGTAAAAATGGTTGTATCTGTTCCAGCAGTAACCGCTTGCTCCGGCACAGTTATGGGCACTTCTACTTTCCATTCCTTCCCATCATATACGAGTTGTTTGAAATATACGATCACCATTTTATATTATTTTATCTTACAGCACTTATGCCTGTTGTTACGACCTCAGGTAACTTACCCCTTATCCACAACCTTAACATCTCTTGTATTACTGCTGATGGGAACGATTGTTCTATTTTTTCATACCTAATAGCCCCCGTATCTGGATCAACACTAACAACCTTAGCTAATTCTGTTATCTTATATTTATATCCTACGAATCTTATCTTATAGTTTACTGTTTCGTTTGTTGGGTTCTCCACATTAATAGCAAACCTTGTATCTTCAAAGGTTACTGTAAATGTTGCTGGATTTGGGTTTTCGTATGGTGAGATTTCTTGAGTTATATATCCTGGTATTGCTCCAACACCCCATCTTGATATAGTTAGTGGCTGTCTTGCGTATACTCTTACAGGTCCTCTAACTCCTACAAAGAATCCATACATTATTTCGCTTTCTGGTATTAAATCTGTTATTTCTTGGTCTCCCGTTTTCGAATTTGCTCCAAGCGTTCCCGATACTGAAAAATTTAGGAAATCTACATTATCTATTCTGTATAAATATTTTTCCCCCTTTTTCTTTTCCCATACAAAGAAATGACCGACGCTAAAGACCTTTACTGGTTCTTCGAATTTAGAAAAAATATAGAACACCATTGTGTGTGATTAGCCTAAAAGATTATTAGCCTATGCTTCGAGTGATATTGGTGTTTTTCTCATAATGGTGTCTCCTAATGGTTCACCTACAAATCCTAATATTGATAATACTATATCTCTTGGATTAGCTGTATCGGTGTTTACTGCTTTTACTTGTATGTGGAATTTAGTTCCTTCTTTTAATACTACAGCGTTGTCTGCTGAGAAGTAAAGTGTTCTTCCAGCATCTGCACTGTCCTTTACAGCGTGTAATGCCCATCTTCTTAATCTGCTTCCACCGACATACAAATCGACATAATCTACATGGACTGCTGGATCTTCAACTTCTAATACTAATCCGTAGAAACCAAAAGCTTTCCTGTCTGGTACTACAGCTGGATTAACTGCAGTTCCTACAAAGTCTACAGGGTTTGTGTTTCCTGCTGGTATTGTTAATCTAAAATGTTGTAGTCCCAAATCTTCTGCTGTCAAATCTCTTAATACTACATCCCCTGCTCTGTTAATTGCTCTTGCTACCTCTAATGTTTGCCTTGCTACTGTTTGTATTGTTTGTAATGCTTGGACATAGGTCCTAAAGTAAGTTAGGGGGGCTGCCATCATGAGTTTAGGTGATTTGGGTTGATTTAGTTGAGCATGAGATACCATTTTTTGGGGGATTAGTTGTGAGAGAAAAAACGAATTTAAGCTACTTCTACTAAGGATTTTTCTTCGTAAACTTCTACTTTTTCTCTTTCAGCCTCCTCCATAGCTGGGACTGTTATAACTTCTGGTTCTACTTGTAATGATATAGATTCGTGTGAAGATAGTGGATATATATTTCTTTCTCTTAATAATTCTTTAACTCCAGCCCATAATGACACTGCTGATGCAATTGATAATGCTTGTTTGGATTGTTGCTCTTTTACAAAGTATGATGCTCCCGCCAAGGCTAAAGATAACACTATTTTTGCAAATGGTCCTTGAATCGGTAATTGTTGGAAAGATTGTGCTAATTTTGCGGATATATCGGCTGCTATATCACCCGCTACTACAGGAGCAGCTAATTTAGCATATTCCTTTGCAAATCTTGATATGTCTCTCATTGTAGGTTATTTTTGTTTTATAAGCCAGCTACTTCTAACCTTCTGCCTATTGTTGCTACAGGACCTTCTCCTACTTTAGCTCTTGCTTTTTCTCTCCAAGCCGAAATTCTTGCTCTTATAACTTCTGGAGGTAATCTTCTCATCTCTATTTTTTCTCTTATGTATGTCTCTTTTGGTATTCCATATACTTCAGATGCGACACCACCCTCTCCAACTGATAACTCCTGTGCTATAATTTTCAATCTTTCGTGTAATGGTCTTCCTCTTGTTTTGTGTGCCACTTCTGCAAATCTTGCCCAAACTTCTAATTGTGCTGCACTTGCTCCGTCGTCATATGCTCCATAGTCTTTGTCCCATGGCAATACAGACATTGTTCCGTAACCTTTCTTAAATCTTGGTGCTCTATATATTCTCAAATACTTTGGTGTGCCGAATACTAAAATCTTCTGAGCCATAACAAATTTTTGTTTGGATACACTATATATAAAATATGGATAAAGAAGAATTGATTAAATTTGTTAAAGAATTGAAAGGTAGGTTACCTTCAGATGAGTTGAGAAGATTAGGTATAGATGTTGATGATCCAGAAAAGTTTTTGTTGTTTCTTGGTGTTGTGACAGGAGCAATACAAATAGTTAAAAGAGGTAATAAATATTACTATAGAATTACCCCGCCACAAAACATGCCAACTATATTGGAGGGAAATAAGTATCCTGAAAGAACAAAGGAAGCATTATATTATTCTATGAAATTTATGATAGAAGGTAAGGGTAATCCAGAGTATGTTAAAAAGAAATGGGAAGAACTAAAAGCATCTGGTAAATGGAAAAAAGAAGAGAAATTATTGACGGATAAGCAACTCTCTGCTCTCTTGGACAGGTTCAAATATATGCTCCCCCTTTTGTTTGGACAGGAGTAATCTCTTTTTCATAATATCTTTTGCTATTCTTTGCAGTTCTCTTATCCATTCTAAAGGACCAACTCTTTTAAATAAATCCTTTAATACCTCCTCCTTTTTGGACATTGCTAATATAATCTCTTAGAAGCGTATCTTATACCATCACAATATAAAGCAGCGTAATAACCATCATAATATATTTCATAGTCTCTACCATAATATGCGTATTCGTCATCGAATAGATGATAAGCTACTAATCCCATTCTTGCTAATGCTAAGAACCTTTCATGTTCTTTTTTTAAATCTTCATATGTTATAGAAGTTACATATTTGCCATCTTTATCATAAATTTCTATTGGTAATCTTAAAGCTTTTAGCTTAATTCTTCGCTCTTTAACTTTCCCCTCCTTGTCCTCATATTTGATAACCCAAACAGCAAAAACTTTATTACAATCCAAACATTTGTATCTTATCAACATCATGTCTCCATCAATAATTCTTTTTATTTCTTCAGATTTCCTGCTATTACAATACGGACACTTAGAACCCATTAAATATATTACAACATTGAATAATAAATGTTTATCCTATCTCTAATATACTTTGGTAGTCTTGGACTCGTCTTCAATCTAAACAAATATCTCTTAAGCTCCGATGGTGTAAGGCTGGGTGGTATTGTTATACCAAACCTTGCTAAATCTTCTATCATAGCCCTATATAGAGATTGCGGTAATTCTCTCTCTACCGTTTCTTCTTCCATAGCATATTTATATAATTCTTCAATATCTTCTCTTTTTATTTTCTTTCTCTCTTCTTTCTTTTCTTTTTGTTTTCTTAATCTTTCTAATTCTGTTAATGATATAGGAACAAACGTATTTCCCCGTTTCTTATATATTTCACCACCAACAGGACAATAGAAATATAAAACACCCATAACAGTTCTTGGTATTAATGGTTCATTATGAATTGGACACAAATACCAATTATATCTTAAATAATTGTATAATAATCTCTTAGCTTTTTCATACTCTTCTTTAGAGAACCCTGG
>JALTZZ010000059.1 GCA_027051165.1 archaeon
ATGATATATTTTTTATAGAATTTTTTAAGAAATGTAAAAATGTTTATGCGAGATTTTAAATTGTAGATTTCCATAAGTTGTAATATTCAAGGAAAATCCTCTCTCCAGTTAAGTTAAACATCATCTCCATGAGTTGAACATGGATTCTGTGATACTTCTTGCTTGCAAGTTTTTCCTGTGCATCATAGTAGCTCCAACCCTCTGCATTATATCTTGGAAGGAAGTGAATTAGAGCTTTTAAACCTTCGTTGTAAATCTTTTTTGCACGAGTAGAATTCGTTGAATCACCATACTCTTTTATCCATATGAGAGCTGTTATAAAGCCATTTAAAACATACGGTGGATCTTCTTTCGCATACTCTGGATACAATGTATATCCTTCTCTTTTTACTCTCAATCCTCTCTCAGATACATCAATTTCAAAGGCTTTTAATGCTTTTTTTGCATAGATTAGATATGTTTTATAACCCCCTTGTGAGATGAGTAATGCAAGGGGGTTAGTTTTTCTATAAAAACAAAGTTTCCGTGAGAAACTATTCATTCTTATAAAAGGACATTTGCATTAGAAACAAGGCAAAATTTTCCAGACGAAGCGCAGAAAGATTTATATAGGGGAAGGGGTATTAACCCCTTCTCCGGTGATAGGCATGAAACATCCACTAATTCCATATTTAGCTCATCCTACGTGGATAATCTTCAAACAAATCTTTTTAGTAGAAAAGTTGTAAAGAAAGAGCTGGCTAAAGTAGGGATAAAACCTGTCAAGAGAGCAGCATTGATGCTTAGAGTAACGATAACAGCGATATTCTTTGAGAGAAGCATAACTGATAGAGGAGCTTAAAAGGGAATGAAGAGCTTAGAGGAGTCGTTAGAGCTGCAGAGATTCCTTCTACAGATGAGATATACAGCTTCCTCAGCAAATTCAGTGAGAATCAGTTCATAAAGCTTTTATCAGTTATAAACAGGTTTATTAAGAGGAGCTCGATAAAGCTCCTCGATACTACCGATATAAAGCTGTTCAGAGAGCAAAAAATATAAATGGAGCTATGCTTTAGGCAAGGGGTTCTATAGGGGCTATAAATTAGCTTTAGTCGTAGAATATCCTTCTTTAAAGCCCATAGGGATTTATCTATACGAAGGCTCGTCAAACGATTCTAAACTTTTCTTAGAAATCGTTAAAGACCTTAAGAGAAGGAGAGTTTTGAGAAAAGGTGATAAAATAAATATAGATTTCTGTGCTCAGAAAAACTACTGGATTATGTGGTATAAAATCCTTCCTTTCATATTCCCGAGGAAAAATCTTAACGTTAAAAGGATTAAGGTGTGATTTACTTACCCCTTTAAAGCCCTTAAGGATAAAGAGACTTTATGATAGACTCTTTACCTCTTTCAAGAGCTTCTTGAGCTCTTGGAAGGAATTTAAGGCTGTCAGAAGCGTTGTCGAAGATTTATTCAAGGTTCTCAAACTCCTTAAGGAGTCTGCACAGATATTCTAAACGTTCTGTTGCAAAGTTCATAGCTTTATGAGTCCTTTTATTAGGAATGCCCATATCTATGGGATTTAATACAAAGGAAAAGCTTCAAGCCCTTACTGTGTCTTGACTCTGCAAGAGGGTTAAATAGTAATGTCTTCCTAAAGCTTTTAAAAAAGATTTAACTCAGGAAAAATTAACATCCTCACAGCTGTGAGGGATCAACAATTTCGAGGAAGTCAACCCTCTTAAAATCATCATCGAAGGTGGCGATCTTCTTAATCCCGTAGTATCTGCAAGTAGCCGCTATAAGAGCATCGTTTGGAAGCAACCTGTATTTTTCTACAAAACCCTTAGCAATATTTTAATTCGAGTATTTTTACATTATATCAAGTAAGAGATTCAGAACATGAAGACGTCTAAAAACCATGTCAATCTTCTCTTTATCAGTTTTTTCAAAAAGCCTTTTTATATCAAAAAAGTTTCTATTTCCAAAAATTTCCAAGCAAGACTCCATTGTTATCTTGTATGCAGACTCCTCGGCAACATTTACTGGAGTAAAAAGCTCATAGTTTTCAATTAACTTCAAAAATAAATCTTTCAAGAATTATGGTAACAACTACAGTTGTATCAATCAAGCATTTTTGCCTCATAGTAGAAACCTTCTATCTTCTTTAGATCTATTTTTTTCTCTGGCAGTTCATCTAAAGCTTTTATGAATTCTTCTATGCTTCTACTCTTTATCTCGATTTTAACTTTCTCCCCCTCTTTTAAATCAAGCTTTCCTAAAGGCTTTAAAACTCCGTTCTCGTAGATTGCTTCAATAACTTTCATATCCCATTAGCAAAAATTAACATCCTCACAGCTGTGAGGGAAACAACTAAGGTTAACCGGCACGCTAAATACGGTATGATGTTGTTGATCTAAATAAGAAGAATTTCCCAAATATTAAAGAGATTAGCTTACGCTTCTCCATTCATCCTCATTAATCCTAATAATCAAGCCATTTCTTTCCAAGGTTTTGAGATCGTCTTTTAGATAGGGATGAAAAGCTGGTCCAAGACTCTCTATTATTTTTTCAAGGCTTGCAGATCCATAGTTTCTTGTATGGATTTTTATGACATTGTAAACCTTCTTTAATCTTTCAGCTTGCGGAATATCTGGCTCATCGAACTCTATTATCTCTATTCCGTATTTAGCAAGGTATCTGTGTAGATTTCTCGCATGGTAGTAGCTGTATCTCGATAAAGCATACTCCCTGAACTCCTCTATATAGTCTTCTATCTATATTTAATATTATATTTATAATTTATAATATTGTAATTATATTTTTATATAGAGAGCTATATAAGTGCACAAAATTGTTCATTGGAAATATCTGGAAATTAAGCTACTCTTGCTGAAATGGCTGGAAATCCTCCTCATTATATCAGGGGGGTGGACGCTAAGAAATAAGGAAAATTATCTGCTCTTTCTGTAGTTTTGCTGGAAAAACGAGGATGTATAGCGGGGGGTGGATTTGAACCACCGATCTCCGGGTTATGAGCCCGGCGGGATGGACCTGGCTACCCCACCCCGCTATCTTATAATCTGAAAGTTAACCTTTTAAAATTTTTGAAATTTCATTAATTTCCTTCCGCTGAACAATTTTTAAATTTTATATAGTGTTTTTGTGCCTCTTTTCAATAATATCAATTATCTTCGGTATTTCATCAAAGTTCTCAACATCGAAATCTGCCTTTTCTAATTCGTTTTTTGGCTCTATTTTAGCTCTTTTTCCCTTTCTTATCCTTATAGTAATCATTCCAACAGATTTAGCTCCTAATATATCAGTAGATGGATTGTCCCCTACCATTATGCTTTCTTCTGGCTTTACATTTAAACTCTTTAAAGCTTCGAGAAAAATCTCCTTACTTGGCTTTTCATAGCCAACTTCTTCACTTGTAATTACAACATCGAAATAGTGATGCAGACCAAGATTTATAAGCTTTTCCCACTGTTTTATCGCTATTCCATTTGATATTACCCCAAGCTTATACCTATCCTTAAGCTTCAGCAGAGTTGGAACAACCCTTGGAAAAGGCTTTAAATAGGCAAATTTTGTATGCTCATAAGCTACTACGCCGCTTGCTATAAGCTTTGGATCCTCTTTTAACCCCAAACTTTTAAGAAGCTCGTTGTAGTGTCTTGGATAGTTTGGTCCAAACTTCTTTATTATCTCGTAAAGCCTTTCGTATAGGAACTTCTCATCATAATCCAAACCGGCATCTATCATTGCTCTTATAGAATTCAGCCTTGCCATAGTTGTTAGCCTTGTGCTGTCATACAAAGTATCGTCTATATCGAAAAATATAGCTCTGATCATTCAACTAAACCACCTTGTAAGTGTTTGTTGCTTTTCACTTGCTCTTAAAAAGCTTTTGCTATATCCTACAACTTCAAAAATTCTTTCAACTGCTGGCAGAATCTGGTTCTCTATATAGTAATCTGGATCGTAGTCATCGAGAGAAACATAATCTATGGGCTCAGCTCTCTGCGATATGCTTTTTGAGCCCTTTGTTATAACATAGCCTATTATCATTCCCGGAGAAATTTTTATGCCTTTCTTTTGAAGCTTTTTAGCAGCAACAACATGGGGTTCTAATGTTTTATATTCGCTTATATTTTTCGTTATCTGCGTGTAAATCGTTATATCGTCCAAGCTCACTTTTCTGTTTTTTATTTTCTTTATTACATTTCTAACAATTTCAAGAGCTTTTTCCGGAGAACCTTCTTTTAACAGAACTTCAATAACTTTCTGCTGAGTTTCTTTTGCAATTTTAGCCCAGTCTCTTCTAACAACCTCCAAACCCTTCGCAACAATCTTACCGTCCTCACTTATTAATGCATATTTCTTCTTCGTAACAAATATGCCTCTCTTATAAAAGCCTTCAAATTCAAGCTCTATATTTCCCGGAAGAGATTTATTAACATAATTCAAAAATTCTTCTATAACTTCTTTTTTATTTTCTGGAATTAAAACAAAAAGGCTGTCTGTATCACCATAGACGACCTCAAGATTAAATTCTTTCTCTGCTATTTCCATAACCTTCTTTATATAATATCTTGCAAAAGCTGCAACGCTTTCTGCACACTCTCTGCGATACCACCTTGCTCTTGCGTATCCCATGTATCCATAGAAGCTGTTTGCAAGTATCTTTAAAGCCTTTTGCTGAACGTCTAAGAATTTTTTCTCTATACCTTTAGCTTCTTTCATTTTCTTCTTAACTTTCTGTCTTTTTTCTATGAGCATTTTAAGTATGCTCGGTATGAAACCTTCTTTTTCCTTGCTGAAGCAGTATCCAAGCTCTGGAACTTTGTTTTCTCTGCAATTCTTGTCTATAATAAGTGTTGATGGGTCTATGTTGTGGGTAACAATTATGCTCGGATAAAGGCTTCTAAAGTCAAACACAGCAATATTCTCTTTTATTCCTTTCTTCGGCTCCATCACGTATCCGCCAACATAGGTCTCTTCTTCCCTCGCCTTAAGCTCCTCTTTTTTTGGTTTATTGGGTGCAACCTCGTTTCTATAGTATGCTTCCCTTAAAAGGAACCATTCTACAAGCTGTCCAGCAGTCATCCTCGAAACATCTTGAAGAGGTTGTTTTACAAGTCGAGAAAGCTCGTAGTAAAGTGGCAAGAACTTCTTTCCAAGCTCAAAGGTGTAGTATGCATCTTCCAGAGCATATCTCGCAAGCCTTGCTAAACCTTCTTTGTCGTTCTTATCCCACACCCGCCATATATCTTTACCTTCAATCTTTTCTTTTTCTATTCCAAGAATTTCTTTAACAACGTTTTCGAGGACATAGCTGCTTAAACTGATGTTTCTCCTCACTATCGGATATAGATCTATATGAACTCTACCGTTTATCTTAACTTCTGGAACCTCCGCCCTTGCCTCGATTTTAAATGGTGTCTTATCCCTACCGAGGTATATGCTTACACCGAGCTTTTCAAGCCTCTTCTTTAAGTATGGGAAATCAAATGCTGATGAGTTGTAGCCGATTATTATATCAAAGTCTTCTTCATTAATAATCTCCTCAAATCTCTTTATCATTGCCTTTTCACTTATGCAAGTCTCTACAAAGTCCTCCTCGATTTCTTTCCAAGTTAAAACTTTCTTTAAGCCAGTATTTGAAACAAGATTTATCATTATTATTGGGTCTCTATCAAACCTTGGTGCACCTTTGGGATTGTAGACCTCTATATCGAAGGCTAAGATCTTAAGCTCTGGAATATCCTTTTCAAAAACCTCTATTTTCTCGGCAAAGAGCATATTATTGCTCTTATTACATTCTATTCTGAGCCACTGCATCGGAATTAATCCCTTATCAATGACGTATCGCCTCGCATACGGTATATCGTATTCTGCTATCATTTCAACGCTCTGTAGATTCTTTATAACCTCTCTAACCTTTGGAACGCTCTGCGGATGGTCAACTACTACCTTTAAAACCTCAACATCTTTACCTATAAACTTCTTTTTACATTTCTCAATTTTTATAATTCTTCTATCATTTAGATTTTCAATTTCTTTTTTTGTTTTTTCTAAGCTTTCTTTAGCAAAAACGTAAAAATAAGGTTCAAAGTTTTCATCATAAACCAAAAAAGCTTCTTTAGAATCCTTTAAAAATAGTCTTAATACAGCTTTATTGTCTTTAGTTACGTAGTCAACATCGAGTAGCAACCCTTCTACAATCATTTTTATCATTACATAAGGTTAACTATGAAAAATTTAACTTAGTGCTTTGGAAGTTCTACGTAAAATATACTGCCCTTAGGATTGTTATCCTCAACCCATATTCTGCCGTTGTGTATCTCGACAATTCTTTTCGCTATAGCCAATCCAAGTCCAGTCCCTTTAATACCTTCCTTGCATCCCCTCTCAAATCTCTCGAAGATTCTTCTCTTATATTTATCTGGAATGCCAATTCCTTCGTCTGCTATGGAGACAACAACTCTATCGCCAAAATCAGAGACCTTTATCCTTATAGTTGAACCTTCTGGACTGTATTTAATCGCATTATCTATTAGATTAGCAAAAACGTTCTCTATAAAGTTGCACGCATTTATGATGACATCTTTATTTTCCTGATAAAATTCTATTTTAATGTTCTTTTCCTTCAATCTGTTTGAAAACATTTTTATGACATTGTTGATCAAATCTGATAAATTTATTTCTTTTTTCTCTACATGATTTTCTATAGAGATTATCTTTGAGAAAAACTTCATATTTTCGATAATATCGCTTATCTTCTCAACATTTCTCATTGCTATATCCTTTCCCTCACCCTCAAGGTCTTTGAGTATGTTCTTTACAACGGTAAGTGGATTCGCTATATCGTGCGTGAGGATGTCTATATAAAGATCTCTCTGTTCGATGTTCCTCTTTAGCTCGTGTATAGCCCTTCTCCTCTCTTTTATAGCCTCATACATTCCATAGATAAGTATAAGCAGTCCAAGCGGAAGCATAAATTTAGGAATAGCCAGCAGTATAGGCACGTTATAAGCTCCAGATAGGAACTCCGAGTATAGGCTTACAAATATCAGGGATAGTCCAGCAGTCGTGAAGATGTAAACCCTAAAACTAAGCTCCCACATGGGTTGCATAACTATAATCCATATAAAAGCTAATATTGATAGAAGAAGCTTGTCAAACATGATAACACCAGTTTTTTGGAAAGAAGATGCGTAAAAGGTCATTAACATTGCTATTAAAATCAGCGTTGCTGGAATAAAAACCTCGAACTTCGTTCTCTCTTTTCTATATAGACTGCTCTTGCTGTTCATTTTTATATTTATTTTTCTCATAAAATTCACCGTATTACGTAATTTTAAATTTTATAGTAAACGTAGTTCCTCTGCTCGGCTCACTTTCCACATTAATCTCTCCATTATGAAGATCAACGATTCTCTTTACAATTGCAAGCCCCAAGCCGGTGCCTCCGTATTTCCTTCTTATAGAGGCATCGAGCTGAATAAATGGCTCAAAGATATTTTTTATCTTATCCTTGGGGATCCCTATTCCAGTATCAGATACCTCCAATTTTACATTTTCTCCATTTTTATACACTTTAATGAAGACTTTTCCGTTGGGCTTGTTAAATTTTATAGCGTTATCTATTAGATTTAAAAGAGCTTTGTAGATTAGGTTTCTGTCGCAAGCGAGGACTATTGGCTCAGCGTTAATAAATATCTCCACGTTTTTCGATTTTGCAAAATCTTTTTTAGTGTTTACAGCCTCTTTCACAAGATCCGGGAGAAAAACTTCTGTAATCTTGAGTTTGTATCTTCCACTTGCAAGTCTTGCCATATCTATGAGATTTTCTATTATATCAAGAAGTTTTAAGACATTTCTCTTTATTCTGAGTAGTATCTCCATATCTTTGCCTTCAATCTCATCAGAGAGGATGTCCACCATAGTTTTTATTACAGTTATCGGAGTTTTAAGCTCATGACTGACGTTCGTCAGTATGCACCCTTTTAGAAGGTCAAGCTCTCTAAGCCTCTCATAGGCATCTTTAAGCTCTTTATATGCATTTTTAAGTCTCTTTTCAGCTTCAACTATTTCGGTAATGTCATTGTGGAGAACTATCGCCTCATCCTTCCCAAGGGGAAAGGCTTTAACTTTTATGTAAAATTTTTTTCCGTGTATTCTATGTTCATGAATAGCTTCAAAGGGCTTCATTCTGGTGAAAACATTATATATTGTGCATCTATCCGTAAAGCACTCCTCATCTTCAAGTATTTCATAGCACTTCTTCCCTCTGTAATCCCCTATTTTATACATCTCTCTAAAGAACTTGTTAGCTGATATAATATTGAAATCCTTATCTATAACTGCAATTCCCTCATCAACCCCGTTCAATACATTTTTGAAGAAATCTTCTCTCCCCTCTAATTCTCTGAAAACTTCAACCACACCTATAATTTCATCCTTTACTAATGGAAAAGACATAACTTTAAATGTTTTATTATACTTTGAACAGAATATCTCGGAGTATTTATCCTTCATGGAGCTTAACGATCTCTTTGCCGGGCATTCATCAACTACTCCACGCTTTTCGTGCAGAACCACATAGCAATAATAATCTATAACATCCTTAATTTCCTTTCCTAAAATTTTCAGCATGTTCCCATTTATATATTTTATTCTAAAATTTTTATCAACAACAATTATTCCATCAGATATGCTCTCAAAAAAGCGGATATTCAATAGCTTAAACACCTCATCCAAAAAGTCGCTTGTATTATTAACTTTCTTTCTTTCTTTCTTTCTTTCTTTCTTTCTTTCTTTCTTTCTTTCTTTCTTTCTTTCTTTCTTTCTTTCTTTCTTTCTGAAATGTTTTAGCAATTCTTCACCACCCTATTAGACCCAGTGCTAAAAGTCATACACGGATGTAGCTATGATCTAACTTAATAAAAATTTTTTCTCTTTATTAATAAAACTAAAATTTACGTGAAGATTCTTTAAGGTAAAATATCGTTCGTATAGTTATTTATAATCTATAAAATCATATATAGCATAATCTTAAAATTTAGAGAAAGATTAAAATCCGAGAAGTGTCTGCTGACCTTTATCTTCTTTAGCTTTTTTTCTCTTTTTCTTTTTTCTTTTTACTTCTTTCTCCTTTTTAGTCTCTTTAATTTCTTCTTTTTGCATTTCGGGAATTTCGGTAGCCTCAGCTTTCTTAGCTTCTTTAGCCTCAGCTATTGCTAAGGTTTTTGCTTCTTCTTCCTTTTTAAGCTTTATTTTCTTAGATTCTGACAATATTTTTTCTGCAAGGCTTTCGCTTTCAACCAAATACTTTACTTCCTCCTTGCTTAGTGAAAACCTCTTAACTATTTTTGCTGCTTCCTCGATATCAGCTTTCATTATGTTTTTTAAGAGCGGAATAATCTCATATCTTATCATCTTCTTTGAGCCGTGAATTCCGTATATCCCGTCCTTTCTAATCTGAAGCTTTTCTGCTATAGATTTCTCAATTTCTCTTGCTTGCTTCGTTCTTGCAAGTTCAATGAAAACTCTTGGATAGGAATACTTCACAAACTTTCTGTATTTCTTCTTTTTTGCAAGTGCTACTCCGCAGCCCATTAGCGTTGTTGCATAGGCTAAGTATGCCCAGTCCTGCCTTCTGTATATTCTACCCAGGAAGACATCAGCTTTTGATAAGTAGTTGTAAGCTAAGGCGAGCTCGTAAGGGTCTTCATACTCCTTAGGAAGATTTTCAGCTATCCAAGCCATTATGACG
Organism: archaeon; assembly: GCA_027051165.1. Classification (GTDB taxonomy): domain Archaea; phylum Hydrothermarchaeota; class Hydrothermarchaeia; order JALTZZ01; family JALTZZ01; genus JALTZZ01. The sequence continues at coordinate 9,764 of JALTZZ010000059.1, forward strand.
TCTGGCTCTTCATCTGTGCTCATTATAGCTTCTCTTGCTCTATAGCAATATTCCGTTTTCATTATTCTTAAAATCGTTTCAAAAATCTTTATTTCGGAATCTCTCGGAGCAAGTATTCTCGTATCCTCCAATGAAACCCTTCTCGTTCTCTCAGCAATTGCTTGAAGATCGTTTATCGCAGCTCTTAAGTCGCCGTTTGCATTAGATGCTATAACTTTCAATGCTTTTTCATCACATTTAAGCTTTTCTTTAACGCAAATTCTTTTTAGTGCTTTTATAATGTCTGTTTGAGAAAGCCTCTTAAATTCCACCATTAGAGTTAAATCTCTGAAATCTTTTGGCAAGCCCCAAGGATCATTAGCTATTAGAACTATTGGTTGAAGAGTTATATTTATGAGGCTCTTTATTGCAGATAAACCTCCAATATCTTTTCTTGCATGTATACCATCAACTTCATCCAAAATTATTATTTTTCCCTTAATACTTGGATCTAAAGTTCCAGAAACACTTGCAGAGCCAACTATACGCTTAATAATTTTGTATGTTCTGTAATCACTCGCATTGAGCTCTATCCTATCGTATCCAAGCTCGTTGGCTATTGCATACGCTACGGTTGTTTTTCCTACGCCCGGTGGACCGTGAAGCAGAATGGCTCTTTTTTCTGGAATTCCGCTTCTCCACTTCTTTACCCAAGATTCAACTACCTTTATAGCGTTGCTATTGCCAACCACTTCGTTTAAATATTTTGGTCTATACTTCTCAACCCAAGGCTTCACACTTTATAATCTGTTAATATAATTATTTAAATGTTGGCTTCTATAGGTTTACTCAAATTGTTAGGGCAAAAGATTAGAAGTTAAGTTTTTTAAGAAAAGAACAAAAAATTAAAGAAAAACCTTCTTTAATATATCTTTATTCACGTATCCAGCTTTATACATCTTTCCGTTTTTGATGTTGTTGTAGTAAACTTCTGCTGGAGCAAAAATTTCTGGATTTATTTTGTAGAAATCGTAGTTTGCTTCTTTGAATATCTCTAAGAAGGGCTTGCCGTAGTTAGGTGAGCTTGTGGAGGGAACTCTATTTATATCTACCTCTATATCACCAAAAAGATAGACCCTTGAGCCGTATATTATCATATCATTGGTTACGCCCATCATTTTTGCATCATCTCCCAATATAGGTGCTATTGGTGCAGTTCCGTATGCATGCACTATTCTCTTTGTATCGTAGCCCAATAAATCGAGCTTAAATAGAGCAGTTTCAACAACCCTTGCAGATATTTGAACGCTGCCTACTATACTTGATGTTTTTGCAACGAGTATGTATAGATCATCGGTATCAACGTCGCAAGCATCTGCAATATATTTTACAGCATCTCTGCTCGGATATTTGCTTGTTTCAAGTGCAATTACGGCAACATCGCTTTCCTCTTCATATCCAAGCTTTTCAAAGGTTTCCTTTGGCTTCTTAGCCAGTGCTCTTGCAGGTCCAGAGCCCATTGCGAAGAAATCCTTAGTTTTTATCTGCCATCCAGCTTTCTGACTTGCCAAACATGCTATAGCTGGCTTCTTTACATCAACAGCCACACTCAGCAGAGAGAAATCCCCAAAATCCTGAGGCAGTATTTCAACCCTTCCCAAGCCTCCGAGGCATACCTCGGAGAACAGTTTTCCAGCCTCCAAGCTTCCCTCAGCTTCAATTCCGCAGTCTATTATTGTTGCCTTCTTCTCAAAAACCTTTATTCCAAGCTCATCCTCCCTATCAATCATCTCCTCCACGATGTCGTAAGCCATCTCGTTGAGCATCTTACCACCTTCCGCTACTTGGTATATAAAATTCCGGAGAGGACTATTCCAGCTAAAGACAATACTACGACTGCTATAAAGAAGTAGAGAGATTTTTCAAGCTTCTTCTCAGAAATGTATTTGGCAATATGGTGGGTTATGAATACAATGCTTATAGAGAGCATTCCCACAAGGAAAAGCTTTAGTATTGTTGGTATATAGACGAAGTTCTTTGAAACAGTCTTCCAAGCGGCTAAGGTGTAGTAGAATACAACCACGAATTCTATAAAGCTTGCAGCTACTCTAAATGTGTATCCCCTCTTCTGAAGCTTTAAAATCTCCTTATTAAGATCTAAATTTGTTTTAGTCTGAATAATGTCAATAAGCTTCTTTGCCCTGTCAAGATCAACCTCAATCCTCGTTAGCTCGTCTTTGAGAATATTTAAAAAGTTTCTGTAACCATCCATTTTCTTCAAAAAACTTTCACTTTCTAATTTATTTTTTAAGAAATTATCCAAATGCACAAGTTCTTCAGATAAAAAGCTTATATATTTTCTTAAAAGAGAATAGTTTAGAGAAAGGACTCTGTATACATGAAAAAGATTATTTATACTTTCTTCTTGCTCAAAATCTTTTATGCTGTCAATAATTTTTGCCGCATTCAGGTTTTCTTCTTTTACTGTATATATCATGCCTTCAATAAGCTTCTTTGTGCTCTCAACCCTTATCAGGTGAGAAATTAGGTATGGTATCTCATCCTTAAGACACTTCTCAAATCCATCCTTCTTTTTCTCAAATATAATAAAATCATCCCTAAAGCCCACTCTACCTTTCTCCAAGTCGAGATATGATTCCACATCACTCTCTTCAAGCTTTCCCAAAACCAGATACTTCGTGACGATAACGTCAATTATTTTCTCCACATCTTCCAAAAATTTTTTGATTTTATCCCCATTTTCATAAAAAACGACTAAACACGCAATGTTTTCTAAGGAAAGGATGTATAAATCAACAGAATTGCATGATACGTGAAAGTGAACGTTCATGAAGCTTAGCTCTTCGCTTGGTCTTATCTGGACGTTTATCTTTTCACATTCAAAATTTTTTATAAGTTTTTTAAGATTTCTGCTCAAATTTTCAATACTTTCTTCTCTAAAAAATATATAAACACCGTTCATTCCGTCACCCGCATGACAATCTTAAACACCAAAAATATCGTCGCAAACTTTTCTTACTTTTTCAACATTCTCTCTTGGTGCATATACTTCAAAGCTCCATAAATCCTTTTGTGCGTTTTTTAATATCTTTGCAATTTGAGATTCCTTTTCTATGCTTATAATTTCTCCGTTTTTTATTATTTTTACATCTATCTCCTCCTTTCTCGGTATAGGAGGGACATCTATAATTACGTATCCATATTCAAGGTTGCAACTCTCTGCAATTTCATTTTCCAATTTTCTTACCAATTTCAAGTCTTTTAACAGTTTTTTTCTTCTTGCTGGATGAATCTCGTTCCATCTTTTTGAATATGCAAGCTTAAACAGATTCCTTGTATCAAGCCTTCTTGCAATATCTCTCTGGTATTTGTTTTCGCAACTCCTCAAAAAGCAGATAACGCTGTAGTCATCCATTTTCCACAGGTCACTTGATTTTAAAAGCTTCTCCTCAATGGAAATTTCCATTGCCTTCAGAAACATTGCATCCGCAATTCTCGATGTGTGGTGAAGATAAACTGTGGGCATCATTAAAAATCTCGCTACAAGCAGAGCTTCAACAGCACGTAAGCCTCTGTGCTCAACAGCAAGCTCGTTCTCCTTAATCTCCACGGTCGTAATTATTCTGTCGAGGTCTATTATTCCGTATGCAACACCCGTGTGGTGGGCATCTCTAACGAGGTAGTCCATTCTGTCCGCATCTAAGCTGCTCGATATAATCTTGCTCAAGTATCCCTTCTTCCTCTCCAATATCTTTATTACTTCTTCTTTGCTGTATCCATATTCTTCTATAATGTCCTTGATCTCAGAGCTCGTTATTATCTCCTTTGCAAGGGCTTCATGCGTTGTATTGAGATACATCAAAAGGAGCCTCTCGGAGCTGTGGCTCAACGGACAGTGCCCAATATCGTGCAGAAGTGCGGCAAGCCTAACGAGTCTGTATTCCTCTTCGCTGAGGCAGAGCTTTTTCGCTATCCTTCCAGCGATGTGCATTGCACCTAAGGAATGCTCAAATCTCGTATGGTTTGCACTTGGATAAACGAGGTATGTCATTCCGAGCTGCTTTATTCTTCTAAGCCTCTGAAACTCTGGAGTATCTACTATCTTTATCTCATGTTCCTCCAACTGAATATCACCGTGTATGGAGTCCCTTATAACTTTCAATTCGAATTCCTCTTTTTTATTTTTTAAAAATTATAACTATAATGATTTATAATTATTTCTAAATGTCCTTTTACTAAAAAAGTTTATAATTCCTATATACGAGCTATTAAATATTTAAGCCTTACTTTTTCTTAATTTTTATTACTCTCGTTGGGGTTAAAATGTAGTCAGACCTAACATCGTGCTCTTCGCAGAGATGGGAGATGTCATCGAAGATTTGTAGGTCGTGGCATACTGCAACAACCGCACAGTCTTTTATCAAACCTCTTTCTCTCAGCAGAGCATATTCTTTATCTCCGTAGCCGCTTCCCTTCCCCACCCTATTACCTTTGACATCAACCGCTACGCAACCGGTTAAAAAGAGGTCTATCTCCCTATCAAACTCGAACCTCTTTCCATAGGTAAAAAATCCCCTTATTGTGCAAGCTTTTTTTATAGAATTCCTCGGGATGTTTTTGAGAATCCTAAATTCTTTCATGTGGGGTGTTGCAACCACGAGCTCCTTCTCGCTTTCCAATACAATTTCTCTTGCTCTTCTTAAAACGCCGTCTGGAGCAGAGAAAACTACGTCTGCATCTTTAAACTCCTTTAAGAGCTTAAGCTTTTCACATGCCTTAAAAGAATTAAAAAAATTTGGAATTTTTCCATAGTTTCTTGATATTCCCTTTTCTTTAAGAATATTCCATACAAATTCTCTGACTTCTTGCTTGCTCTTGAAGTTTTTTCCTCTGTGCAATTTTATACCTCGAACTCCCTTTTAACGAGAGCCTTTACTGGGCATGCAGTTACACATAGCTCGCAACCCGGTATGCACTTCTCTGGAAGATGAACCACTTCCCAATTGTCTTTTATTTCTATCGCATACCAAGGGCAGAGGCTTACACAGGCTCCGCAGTCAACACAGAGGTCTCTGTCTATTGTTACCCTTTCTATAAACTTCTTAACTTTAGCACCGCTCTTCTCAAGGTTTTCTATGGCTTCGTCAACCTGCTCCTTATCACCTATAATCTCTACCGTAAGCTCTTTTTTGTCCTTTTCAACCTTAGCTTCTATTATGTAGAACTGTGCCCCAGTCTTGTATATTGTCTTAGAAATTATGGGCTCGCTAACCTTATCCTTTTCAACAAGTATCCTAACCTTCATTTCTTACTCCCCCACACCCTTGAGAGGTCGCTCGATGTTATAATTCCTATAACCTTCTTTTCCTTATCTACAACCGGCAAGCCTGAGATGTTGAACTTTGAGAGCTTCTTCGCAACCTCCTCGAGAGGCTCGTCTTCGGTAGCGGTTATAACCTCTCTCGTCATTATCTTGTCGAGGGTATCTAATCCCTGTGCAACCGCCTTGCTTATGTCCCAGGAGGTTACAATTCCAACAAGCTTGTTGTTTTCATCAACAACTGGCAGATGATTTATCTCCTTCTCTATCATTATCTTCGCAACATTCTCAATACTATCGCTTTCCTTGGCTGTTATCACATCTCTAACCATTACATCTTTAACCCTTAGAGTCTTCCTCAGAGGCATTGGTCTGAACTCTCTATCGAGAGGAACCCTCTCAACTGGCAGCGTTAGGAAGAATTCTCCCTGCTCAATCCACTTTTTAAGGGTTTCTGCAATTTCCTTAGCCATCTTAAAGCTTGAAACCGGAGATGTTCTAACGCTCATTCCGTTTATCTCTACCTTGCCGCTCTTAAGCTCCGCATAGCTCACTTTTCTTACAACAGGTCTTAAATCCGCTCTTCTTGGGACACCGTAGTCTACTATGGGCACAAAGATTTCTTCATCGCTTATTCCCGTTTTTTCAGCCAAACCAACGTTCAGTATTGGTATTGGAATTCCCACACCTATAAACAGCGAGGAGCCATATCTGTATACTGTAGCCCCTCTAACATATCTTGGGTCCATTTCCTTCAGATTCCCCTTAACCATTAGCGTTCCAAACTGGGTTTTTGGATTGTGCTGCGTTCCCTCTCCTATAACATAGCCCTGAGCACCTCCAAGGAATATCCTTGTTCCCAAGCCTATTGTTTCGTAATCTGGATCGTTCATTAGAGGCGATAGCTCACCAGCTCCGCTGAACGTTACGTTCCCGTAGTTCGGCAAAAGCGTTCCCATGTATGTGTATATTGTTCTGTCGCTTGAGTTCGTTGCTGCAGCATACTTCTGATATGCATTCCTCGGATTTACCATTATAGCTTGGTTGAGGTCGTGAATCGTTATTATCGTTTCGAGCTTTTTAACAGGGTAGCAATCGGTTCCGTATCCTTCTATCTCAACCTCGATCTCTTTGCCCTTTACGAGGTCTTCTATGACATGACCACCTCCATACTCTATTCCAAGCGTTCTGCTCGGTCTCGTAGCCCCTATATAAGCATCAACCGCAGCCAAACCAGCGGTAGCTTCTACATCGTTCAGCCAAACCCTCTTTATCTTAACTGGCGGATCGCTGTGTCCGAAGTTGAGAAATGCACCGCTTGAGCACATCATCCCAAAAGTTCCGGTTGTTACAACATCTATCTCCTTTGCAGCCTTCTCAGCACCCTCTTCCTTTACAATTTTCGTCATTTCATCTGCAGTAACTACTACTACATCTCCTTTTTTTATTTTTTCATTAATTTCTTCTATCGTTCTTATAGGCTTTTTCTTATCGTTGCTCAACACACCACCTCCATCGCTACTTCTCAAAGCACTACTTTATTTAATAGTATATATATTTTTCGGTCATTAATATTACCAATAATAATAGAGTATTAAGATTCATACAATCGCAAAAACTTATTAATTAAATGAAGAATTCGCAATTCTAAAAATAAAGTATAGATTAATAGAAATGCTTACAAATAAACTATAATGGTAAACATTTTCTTAGGGCATGTTCCTCCCGCTATTTGTCTTCTTTTTTCTTAATCTTCTCTTAAACCCCTTGCAAACAATATAGACTTCCTTGCTGTATTTCTTTGAAGCTTTAGGCTTTGTTACTTTAACATACTTAAACCTTTTTCTTGCTTTTCTCAAAATCTCCCCCATCTCTCCACTCTGAAATACCTTTAAAACAAGGTTTCCGCCTTTTCTCAGCACCTCGTCAGCTATCTTTAGCACGCTCATCGCTATCTCGTATGATCTGTAACTGTCCAAATCATCTATACCCGTTGTCTTTGGGCTTGCATCTGAAAGAATGACGTCAAATTTCTTACATACTTCTCTTATTTTTTTTAAAGTTTCTTCATCGGTTATATCACCTTTTATCGTATACACACCGCTAATGGGTTTTATTTCCTTTAAATCAACCCCAACAACTTTTCCAGAGGTAAGAAATCTGCTAACCTGAAGCCAGCTTCCGGGAAATGAGCCCAAATCGAGAACATCATCATTCTGTCCAATAATATTGAACTTCTCTTGAATTTCGATAAGTTTATATGCAGCTCTCGATCTGTAGCCCTCTCTTTTAGCAAGTCTGTAGTAGTAGTCTTTCTTATGTTCTTTTATCCATCTTTTGCTCATTGTTAGTTTTTTCAGAGTTAACTATTGTAAAATTTCCAAATTAGATTATTAGCAGCAGCATAACCCAATTACAGAAGGAGACCTTGTAGGCGGATGATATTGTCTTCTTTTTTGATGATACAAAACAAAAAAGAAAAATTTATTTGTTTTTCCGCTTTAAAATAAAGAACAAAAAATTATACACTAAATCTTATCCTTAAGGAATTCATTAAGGAATTCGATGCATTCTTTTGTGTTTGAGGCATTTACATGAACGGAAAGCCTAAAAATGTCTCCGGATATAATATAATCGAATTCCGCCTTCTTTTTTAAAAAGATGTTTGTCTTATACCAGCAGTATTCATGATCCCAAGACTTTATCGTATAGTTTCCATATATTATTTTATCTTCAAGAAAAACGGCATCAAAATTCTCCTTGACAACTTCTAAAGCCTCTTCTGAAATTTCCCATCTGGGAGGAAGAAAAATTCTTGAATTTATGTTGTATTTAGAGAGTTCCTTTTTTATTAAACTAACAAGTTTCTCGGCTTCCTCTCTTCCGACGTTAAATTCATTTTTTACATGGGTATAGCCGTGAACCCCTATCTCGCACTTAGGTTTTCTGCACATTTTTTTGAGCTCTTCAACGAACTCCTTGTTTAAGCTCATATTTCCATGCTTCGGTATTAAAAATACGTAGATTCTGCTCACATTATATTTTTCAGCAGTTTTTATTAGCTCATAGACTTTATCTATGCCATATATTGGTGATACATCATGAATCTCGAGCCATATCTCCTTTTTCTTATTTTTTTCGTGCACAAAAAGAACCGAGGAAAAGAATATAAATATTAATATTATTACTATCCTCATTTTCCCGTTATCACTTCAGCCCCCTTTTCGGTAACAATAACCGTATGCTCCGCTTGGGACACCATTCCTCTGTTCTTCTCCCTCAGTATAAAGTATGCATGGAAGACTTGGTTGTAGACGAGGTGCCTTAGGGCGTTGTAGAGCTTGAGCTTGGGCATTAAATCGGCAAGCCACCTCTCCGCAAAGGGTAGCGTTTTATATTCTTTTTTCACGTGCTGAAGAACTATCCTTGCATCCCTAAGTCTTAGAGGCTTATCCCTTATATATCTAAAAATAACAGCCTCGCTTTCATCAACAACCTTTCCAAAGCCGTTTGTTGCAAAGGGTTCTATTGCATAGACGTCTCCAGCTTTTATTACCTCTCCAGATGCTGTTTTTACGTTTGGAATAACGCTTCCTGTATGAAGCCTGTATCTTTCAAGCTTGTGCCCAGTTAAGTTTATAATTGGCTTGTATCCGTAGCTCTTTATCGTCTCCTCTATAATTCCACCAACATAGCTTGTGCTAACCCCCGGCTCTATTGCCTTTATTGCCTCCTTTAGTGCATCCTCGCTTGCCCTAATTAAATCGTCTCTGCCAGAGCCCACGATAACAGTTTTTGCGACATCCGCTATATATCCATCTACGTGCACGCCGATATCGAGTTTCACATAATCTCCCTCTTTGAAAACGCTTTCGTCACCTATCTTTGGCGTATAGTGGGCGGCTCTTTCATTTATCGAGATGTTGCACGGAAATGCTGGCTTGCCTCCGAGTTCAACTATTTTCCTCTCTACGAAATCTGCTATCTCAACAAGCTTTACCTCAGGCTTTATGAGCTTTATTGCTTCATCTAAAACTTTTGCAGCTATTTTTCCTGCTTTTTTATAACTCTCATAGGGCGATGAACTCTGCTCCATGCATATAGATTTACAGCAAAATTTAAAACTTTTCCGAGCATAGCATATAGCATGGGTAAAGCCAAAGCGATAATGGTTCAAGGAACAGCGAGCAACGTTGGCAAGAGTCTAATAACGCTTGCTCTCTGCAGAATTTTATCTAAAAGAGGGTATAGAGTAGCTCCATTTAAAGCCCAAAACATGAGCTTAAACTCCATAGGTGTAAAAGGTAAGGAGATGAGCGTTGCTCAGTATCTGCAATGCTTAGCCTGCGGAATCGAGCCTAAGCCAGAGGTAAACCCGATACTGCTTAAGCCATGCGGAAGTGGAAAAAGCGACGTTATTCTTCTTGGAGAACCTTTTAAGAAGATGAGCATAAGGGAATATTATAGAAACAAAGAATATTTATTCAAAATCGTCAAAGAAAGCTTAAAAAAGCTTATGAAGGAAAGCGATATAGTCGTTATAGAGGGGGCTGGATCGCCGGCTGAAATAAACCTCAAAAAATACGACATCGTTAACATGAAGGTGGCAAAGCTCGCTAAAGCGAGTGTTTTTCTCGTTGCAGATATTGACAGGGGAGGGGCTTTTGCAAGTATCGTTGGGACAATGGAGCTCTTAGAAAATGATGAGAGAAACCTAATAAAAGGCTTTATATTAAACAAGTTCAGAGGTGATCCCTCGCTACTAAAGAGCGGAATTGAATACTTGGAAGAAAAATACGGTAAGAGGGTTGTGGGTATAGTTCCATACGTAGAGAACAGAATATACGATGAAGATTCGCTGTCGCTTATAAACAGAAGAATAATTAACAAAAAGATAAAGATTAGGGTTGTAAAGCTTAGATATATATCCAATTTCACGGACTTTAAAGTTTTTGAGGGTCTCGATTTTAAATACGTAAGCAAGCCCGAGGAGCTGGAAAATGCAGACTTAATAATAATACCGGGAACGAAGAACGCAATAAGAGATTTGGAATTTATGAAAAGAAAAGGATTTTTTGATAAAATTAAAGAATTAGATACAAATATAGTTGGAATATGTGGCGGATATCAGATTCTCGGAAAGAAGCTTATAGATAGGGGTGTAGAGGACGGATACAAAACTCTTGAAGGACTTTCTCTTTTAGATGCAAAAACTGTTTATTTAAGAGAAAAAAGAAAAAATTTCATCCAAGGTAGGGTTGTGGGCATTGATAAGCTTAGAGGTATAAGAATAACTGGATATGAGATCAGACACGGATATACATTGGCTAAAAATCCATTTTCAATCGTAGAAAGGGTAAACGATATGAGGACATTTGAGTATGACGGAAGTGTAGGAGGAAACGTTTTTGGCACGTATTTCCATGGAATTTTTAACAACATAGAGTTTACAAAGAAATACCTTGAGCTAATCACTGAAGATGAAGTAGAAATTGAGGGTATTGATATAATGGAGGAGATAGAAAGATTTTCGAGAATTGTTGAGAAACATCTCGATGTTGACTATATTCTTTCCACCGTTAAACTTTCATAATAGTATGCGGGCTAGGCTGGGGGGTTCGGCGTCCCCTGTAACCCGAAACCGCCGATATGCGGGGGCCGAAGCATAGGAGGCGGCGATAGCCGAGCAGAGTCCGACCCGAAGCCTGACGATGATGCCTCGTCCCATAGGGTCGGCGGTGCTCCGATCTCAGCCGTAGGGCTGGGATCAAGGAGCTTTACCCGCTGAACCCCGTCAGGCCCGGAAGGGAGCAGCGGTAGGCGGGACGACCGATGCTTATGGGGTAGCGGGGCAGAGAAGGGCTTTGGACAATCGGGCTCTGCAAGGCTCGCCCACTCCTATGCGTGCCCGCACCATTATTATTTAAGATGATAGGCATGCTTGCCTTTATATGCCGGGGTAGCCTAGTGGTAGGGCGCTGGCCTGCTAAGCCAGTGGCGCGTTGCGCCGCGCGGGTTCGAATCCCGCCCCCGGCGTAAACAAAAAGGAGTGTTTATATGAAGTTTTTAATCTTCAGCTTAATATCTGCTGTAAATTTATTGTTGTGGATTGTTCTTGGAGTTAAAGCTTATTTTTCTATGGATCATAAATATAGAGGATTTTCTATTTTTGTAATGATTTTAAGCTTTATTTTAAACAGCATTATAAAGTATAAAACAAAAAAGAAAAGACCAATAGATTTTCCGAAAATATTCGGTGTTCAGAGGTATTCATTTCCAAGTGCACATACTCAGCTAAGTTTTACTGCTTTAGCACTTATACAGCTTTTTTCTCCGAGTTTATTTGTTTATGCACTTATATTATCGCTGGCTACAGCGGCTGTTAGGATACTGTTCCAAAGGCACTGGATAAGGGATGTTTTCTTCGGTGCATTGATAGGATATGCCTTTGGAATATCTCTTGGCTTCCTATGTATTGCCTCTTCAGTTGAGCGATAATTTTACAGTTACGTATTTTAACCTCCCTATATCTTTGCCTTAACTTTCTGTTTGATTTCTTTATCCTTTTTATAGTATTCATCTAAACTCATAACACTTATCTCTCCGGTTTTAACACTTTCTATAGCCTTTACAGCTGCTAATGCTCCAGCAATTGTTGTTATATACGGTATTCTCAGGTCAACTGCATATCTCCTTATATAATATCCGTCGGTGAAAGGAATCTTGCCAGAGGTTGGAGTATTTATAATAAGGTCAACTTTCTTTTTAAGCATTAGATCAAGAATATTTTCACTACCTTCACTTATCTTCTTTATTGTCTTAACATCTATACCGTTTTCCCTCAAAAATGCTGCCGTGCCCTTTGTAGCTATTAAATTAAAGCCAAGTTCTTTAAGCTTTTTAGCTATATATACGAGCTTTCCATTTCTATCTTGCTTTCTAACGCTTATGAATATAGTTCCTTGGAGAGGTAGCTTGTTCCCTGCAGCAAGCTGAGCTTTATAGTAGGCTTTTCCAAAGTCGAAGTCTATACCCATAACCTCGCCAGTGCTCTTCATCTCTGGCCCAAGAACGGGATCAACTCCCGGTAGCTTTATAAATGGGAATACAGCTTCCTTAACTGCATAGTATTTCGGCCCTCTATATCCTACAAGTCCAAAATCTTTTAGTTTTTTTCCAAGCATTATTTTTGTTGCAATCTTTGCAAGCGGGACATTTATAGCTTTACTTACGAAAGGAACTGTTCTGCTTGCTCTTGGATTTACTTCAAGAACATAAACTTTGTCTTTGACTGCAAACTGTATGTTTATCAGCCCTATAGTGTTGAGAGCTTTTGCGATTTTTTCGGTATATTCTATTATCGTCTTTTTTACGTCCTCGCTCAGCGTTACGGGTGGAAGCACGCAAGCACTATCTCCGCTGTGCACACCGGCATGTTCTATATGCTCCATGATTCCAGCTATAAATATATCCTCTCCATCGCATACCGCATCTACATCTATCTCTATAGCTTCCTCGAGGAACTTATCTATTAGAACCGGATGCTTTTCGCTGACCTCTATTGCTTCCTCCATATATTCCTCAAGGTGCTCTTCATCATAGACTATATCCATTGCTCTTCCGCCCAAAACATAGCTCGGTCTTACGAGCACCGGATAGCCTATTTTTCTTGCAATTTTCTTTGCTTCATCTATGCTGTATGCAATTCCGAAGTCTGCTTGAGGAATGCCAAGCTTTCTTAACAATTTGCTAAACTTCTCCCTATCTTCGGCTAAATCTATGCTCTTAGGTTTTGTGCCGAGTATGGGGATATTATATCTCTCCAAATCTAATGCTATGTTCAGTGGTGTTTGACCGCCGAACTGCAGAACTACGCCATAGGGCTTTTCCTTTTCGATAATATTGAGAACATCCTCCAGTGTTAAGGGTTCGAAATATAGCTTGTCGCTCGTATCGTAATCTGTGCTTACGGTTTCTGGATTGTTGTTCACTATTATAGCTTCGATTTTTTCCTCTTTTAAAGCTTTTACTGCATGGACACAACAGTAATCAAACTCTATGCCTTGACCTATCCTTATAGGTCCGGAGCCTATAACTACAACCTTCTTTCTGTTGCTTACCTTAACCTCATCTACGCTTTCATACGTTGAATAGTAGTATGGAGTTTTAGCTTCAAATTCAGCAGCACATGTATCTACCATCTTATAGGTTGGAATAACGTTCAGTTTCTTTCTCAATTTTCTTATTTCATCTTCTGTTGTCTTAAATATATATGCAAGCTGTCTGTCGCTAAAACCAAGTTTTTTTGCTTGAAGCAGATCTTCTCTTGTTAGATCGCTAATCCTTTTCTTCTTAAGTTTTTCAGCAAATTCGTATATGTTCTTTATTTTATATAAGAAGAATTTGTTTATTTTTGTAAGCTCATAGATTTCATCTATGCTCATTCCAGCTCTTATAGCATCGTATATATAGAATATTCTTTTATCAGTTGGATATTTAAGCTCTCTTTTTATAACTTCTATATTTTCTTCATATTTTCTACCATCGCAGCATATTCCAAAACGCTTTATATCCAAACTTCTTATAGCTTTCTGTAAAGCTTCTTCAAAAGTTCTACCTATTGCCATAACCTCGCCTGTGCTTTTCATCTGCGTTCCTATGCGTTTGTCGGCTGTTTTGAACTTGTCAAAAGGCCAGCGTGGAATTTTCACAACCACGTAATCTAAAGCGGGCTCAAAGCTTGCGGGTGTGTATCTTGTTACATCATTAGGTATTTCATCGAGAGTTAAACCTACTGCTATCTTAGCCGCTATCCTTGCTATGGGATATCCAGTAGCTTTGCTTGCGAGAGCGGAGCTTCTTGAGACACGAGGATTGACCTCTATAACATAGTATTCCCAGCTTTCAGGATTAACTGCAAACTGTATGTTGCAACCGCCTTCTATTTTTAACGCTCTTATTATCTTTAGTGCAGCATCTCTTAGCTTTTGATGGTCTTCATCGCTAAGCGTTTGAGCTGGAGCAACAACTATGCTTTCTCCGGTGTGTATTCCCATAGGATCAATATTTTCCATGCTCGTTACTATTATGCAGTTATCTTTGCTGTCCCGCATTACCTCGTATTCGAACTCATACCAGCCGAGTAAACTCTTCTCTATGAGCACTTGATTGATCATGCTTGCCTTTAAACCGCGGTTTACTATTCCTATAAGTTCTTTTTTGTTTGTTGCTACTCCTCCTCCGGTGCCGCCAAGCGTATATGCTGGTCTTATTATAACTGGATATCCTATCTTTTCCACAGCTTCAAAGGCTTCTTCAAGGCTGTTTACTGCATAGCTTTCTGGTATGGGTTCTTTAATTTCTTTCATTAAATTTGCAAACAGTTCTCTATCTTCCGCTTTTTTTATGCTCTCTATGGGTGTGCCTAATATTTTCACATCGTTTTCTTCAAGCACACCCATTTCATGAAGTTGAACTGCCAAATTTAAGCCAGTTTGCCCACCCATTGTTGGAAGTAAACCATCTATATCCTCTCTTTCTATAATCTTTGCCACTACCTCAGCTTCCAGCGGCTCTATATAGATTTTATCGGCAATTTCTTTATCCGTTTGTATAGTTGCCGGATTCGAATTGACGAGCACAACCTCATAGCCTTCTTCTCTTAAAGCCTTGCACGCTTGCGAGCCAGAGTAGTCAAATTCAGCAGCCTGACCTATAATTATTGGCCCAGACCCTATGACGAGGATTTTGCTTATATCTGTTCGCTTAGGCATGCTTCTTCACCCTCATGAGTTCGATGAATTCATCAAATAAATACACTGCATCATGCGGTCCGGGATGAGCCTCTGGATGATACTGCACGCTAATAATGGGAAGCTCCTTATGAATCATTCCCTCTAAGGTGTTGTCGTTTAGGTTTATCTGAGTTACTCTAAACTCTTCTAAGCTTTCTATATCTACCGCATAGCCGTGATTCTGTGTTGTTATATAAACTCTGTCTCTGAAGAAATCCTTAACGGGCTGATTAGCACCTCTATGACCAAACTTAAGTTTATACGTTTTAGCACCGCTTGCAAGTGCGAGAAGCTGATGACCTAAGCAAATTCCGAGCATTGGTATCTGCTCGTCAAAAAGCCTTTTTATTGTTTCAACAACATACCATGCTTGAACAGGGTCGCCCGGACCGTTTGATACAAGAACTCCGTTTGGCTCTAAGTCTAAAATCGTTCTATAGTCCGTATGAGCGGGTACAATCGTTACTCTTACACCTTTCTTTAAGAGATACTCTGCTATGCTTTTTTTCATTCCACAGTCTATAATAACAACGTGCTTATCTCCTTTACCGAAGCTCTCAATTTTATCCCTTGTAACAAATCTTACAAGGTCGAGTTCTCCTATATCTGGAGATTTTATCGTTTTTTCAAGGAGTTCTTCTTCATCATCTTTTGTTATCTTATCCTTAACAAGCAAGCCAGCTTTCATCGTTCCATACTTCCTAATCTTTATTGTTAAAGCACGGGTATCAACGTCGTATATTCCCGGGGTTTCGTTTTCCTTCAAAAACCTATCTATAGTTTTTAAGCTGTCTCTATGCTCAGGAGAAGCACAAGCTTCTCTTACAACAAAACCTTCGCACTGTATTTTATAGCTCTCACTCGAATAACTGTTAATTCCATAGTTTCCTATCAGAGGATACGTAAGCATTAGAATCTGACCCTTATAGCTTGGATCCGTTAGGGCTTCCTGATAGCCAGTCATGCTTGTGCAAAATACTATCTCACCAAACACCTCCTTTTCAGCTCCAAAACCTTTGCCCCTGACTATAGTCCCGTCCTCTAAGGCTAAGCACGCCTCCATTATCATGACACATTAAATTTCAACTATATAAAATTTATTTCAAAAATGAATTATATAAGCCAGAATGAAAAATAATTTCCATTTGCCACATATAAAAGCTTTGGCATATCGGCAGCATCGAACAAAATTCTTTAGATTTAGATTTAGATTTAGATTTAGATTTAGATTTAGATTTAGATTTAGATTTAGATTTAGATTTAGATTTAGATTTAGATTTAGATTTAGATTTAGATTTAGATTTAGATTTTTTTATTCGGAGCATCAGAAACCGAAAAACAAAACTTTTTAAATAACGTTCATAAAACTACTCATGTGAACAATAATAGCATCGAGTTGAAGTTTGGGGCAGTATTCCCCATAGTAGTGTTTATTTCTGCTATATTTATGACGGTATATGCTCACAGCTTTTCAAAAACCTATGGAAGTATATCGTTTATAAGTGGTTTTGTAGCAGTTTTAATATTTATATGGCTAATTGTGGTTCAACCGTTCAGAGAAGTTAGTGATAAAGGATATCTAATAGTATCATGTGGACTTACGATAATGTTTTTCGTATATTATTCTGAATTTCTTTTAAGCATCTACAACGTTCATATCTATCAATACTTCCAAATACTAAAACCACTTGGCATTATACTGCTAATTTATGGAATATACGAAACAATAAAAGATAGAAGAAAGATTATTGAAGAATTAAAGGAAAGTATAAGGCAGAAAGAACTTTATATAGACATTCTTACTCACGATATTGCAAATCCCCTAACCGTAATAAGAGGCGTTATAGAATACGGAGACTACTCCGGAAGGGAAGAGAGGGAGATGGCTCTAAAAAATATACACAGAATAACAGAAATTATCGAGGATATGAAGATATTTTCAAAATTAAATGCCATGGAGAACCTTCCAAAACAGAAGATAGTAATTAATGAAGTTATAGAGGGAATAATAAAAGCCTTTGAAAAGAAGCTGAAAGAAAAAAATATAAAGATAGAGTTCAATCCAAAGAGGAAGTTCTGTATATATGGAAATAGCCTCATAAAGCATGTTTTTTCTAATTTAATAGACAATGCAATAAAATATAGTCCAAAGGGAACAAAAATAAAGATAAATATAGAGGAAGAGGATGGCTATATACTAGTTTCTGTGGCAGATGAAGGAATAGGTGTTCCAGATGAATATAAGAAAAGCATATTTGAGAGATTTGAAAGGGGAAGCAAAAAAGGTATCAGAGGGACTGGGCTTGGTTTAGCTATAGCAAAGAAGGTTGTAGAGCTCCACAACGGAAAGATATGGGTCGAGGACAATAAACCTAAGGGGAGTATATTCTATGTAAAGCTTCCAAAAGGTTAGTCATTTAAGTATAAGCATGGCATCTCCGAAGCTGTAGAAGCGGTATCTCTTCTCTATAGCAATCTTGTATGCACGCAGTATTTTGTCAACACTTCCAACAAAAGCTGCTACAAGCAGTATATTGCTCGATTTCGGTAGATGGAAGTTTGTTATCATGCCACCGTATTTAAGCTTGAACTCGTATCCGGGTTCTATAAATAGGTCTGAAAATCCGCTTTTACTTAAGACTCTTCCATCTTCTGCTACTGTTTCGAGAGTCTTTACTACTGTAGTTCCAACGGCAAATACCCTTGCTTTTTCAAGTCCTTCGTTTATTATTTCAGCAGCTTCTTTGCTTACCTCGTAAGCCTCTGGCTCTGGTTTATAGTTCTTATCTAATGGTTTAAAGGTTGCGGTTCCAACGTGCAATGTTATTTTTGCTATCCTTACACCTTTTTTTTCAAGTTCTCTAAGGAGATCCTTGGTAAAGTGCATGCCAGCGGTAGGTGCCGCTATTGATCCAAGCTTTTCAGCATAAACTGTTTGGTATCTTTCATGATCAATTTTTGGATTTTTTATATATGGAGGCAAGGGAGTTTCTCCGTAAATTTCCAAATCGTCAAAATTTATTTCTCTGTCAAACTTCAAATAAGTTTCATCGTTTTTTATCACCTTAGCCTTTAAATCTTTAAAATAAATTTCCATACCGTCTCTAAGTTTTTTTCCTTTTAGAAGAACCTTCCAAGTTTTGTCGTCAACTCTTTTAACAAGAAGAGCTTCTACTTTTCCTCCGGTTGGTTTTCTCCCTATAAGCTTTGCCTTAACAACCTTTGAGTTATTTACTACGAGAACATCTCCTTTTTCAAGATAGTCGGTAATTTCATAAAAATATCTGTGTTCAATTTTATCATCTTTGCTCCATAGAACCATTAATCTTGATCTGCTTCTCTCTTCTATAGGCTCCTGAGCAATTAGCTCTCTTGGCAGTTCATATTCAATAATCATGTCATAGATTTATAGTCTAACTTTGGGCATAATTTTGAAAGCTTACATTCGTTGCAGAGTGGCTTGTTTGGCTTGCACACAACCTGCCCGTATCCTACAAAAACACTATTTACTCTATTCTTTAATTTCTCTGGAACAATTCTGTTCAGTTCTCTCTCAGTTTCTTCATATGTTCTTGTTTTTACAATGCCGAGTCTGTTGGATATTCTGTGAACATGAGTATCTACCCCTATAACCTTTTTTCCAAAAGCTCCAGCTAATACAACGTTTGCAGTTTTCCTTCCAACACCGTCGAGCTTTATAAGATCTTCAAATTTATCTGGCACCTTCGAGTTGTATTCTTTAACAAGCTTTTCGGCAAGCTTTTTTAGCTTCTTAGCTTTTACTCTATAAAAGCCTACACCGTATATCAGCTTTTCAATTTCATCTATGGGCAATTTTGCTAAGTCCTCTGGCTCTTTTACAACGGAAAACAGCTTCTCTACGGCTTTAGCCGTGGTTTCATCCTTCGTCCTTGAGCTCAGCACTGCAGAGACTAAGTAATGAAAGGGGGTTTTAAGCTTGCTTTTTAATGTATATACCGGTGCGTTTCTCTTTTTAGCTTCCCTCTCCATTATATCAAGAAGTTCCTCGAAGCTTATTTTTTCAAGAATTGAGCCACTTTGCGACATCCTTTGCATGATACGTAAGGATTATATCAGCTCCAGCTCTCTTTATTGATGTTAAAATTTCAAGAACGATGCTCTTCTCATCTACATATCCCTTCTCTGCTGCAGCCTTAACAAGGCTATACTCTCCGCTCACGTTGTATGCGGCTACAGGAACGTTGAACTCCCATTTAACTGCATGTATAACGTCTAAATAGGCTAACGCTGGCTTTACCATTACTATATCTGCACCTTCTTGAATGTCCAAGTATACCTCTTCCAAGGCTTCTCTAAAGTTTGCTGGGTCCATCTGGTAGCTCTTTCTATCACCAAAAGCGGGCTTTGAGTATGCAGCCTCTCTAAAGGGTCCATAAAAGCTGCTCGCATATTTTGCTGAGTAGCTCATTATTGCTACGTCCTCATAGCCCGCTTCATCGAGAGCCTCTCTTATAGCTCCAACTCTCCCGTCCATCATATCGCTTGGTGCCACAATGTCAGCACCAGCTTCAGCATGGCTAACTGCTATCTTTGCGAGTATTTTCAGCGTTGGATCGTTCAGAATTTTTCCATCCTCTACTATGCCGCAGTGTCCATGTGTTGTATATTCACAGAGGCAGACATCGGTTATTACTATAAGCTCATCTCCAACCTCTTTCTTGATTTCTCTCACTGCTCTCTGCACAATACCTTTACTATTATAAGCTTCGCTTGCAATTTCATCTTTATGCTTTGGAATTCCGAAGATTATGATTGCAGGTATTCCAAGTTCGACGAGCTCCTTAGCCTCTTTTACAGCCTCATTTATGCTGAGTCTATACTGCCCCGGCATGCTTTTTATTGGTTCTCTTCCTTCAATACCTTCTTTCACAAAAATAGGATATACAAGATCTTCTAAGCCTATCCTTGTCTCTCTAACAAGAGATCTTATTTTCTCATTTTTTCTAAGCCTTCTCAACCTTCTTAGTGGAAACAAGCTTATCACCCTTGTGCCTTAGATCTTCAAGGAAAAATTTCCTTACTATTTCTATCTTCTCTTTATCACCAATCTCAGCAGCTTTCCTTAGGTTCTCTGCTATGGGTATAAACGTCTTCTTTATAATAACCCTCGTAAGGGTGTCAATTATTTCTCTTTCCTTATCGTTAATTCCATCTCCAAGCATCCTTAAAGCTTTTTCAAGTTCTTTTGTTCTTATATGTTCAGCTCTTTTGAATATTGCTTTTATTATATCGTCAACGTCTGTGTGGTATATCTGCTTTATTAAAAGATCGAGTTCTTCCTCAATTATTTCTTCAGCCTTTATTGCCTCTCTTTCCCTCGCTTTTTTATTTCTCTCTGCAATTTCTCTTAGAGAATCTATATCAAACAGCTCAACTCCTTCAATTTCTTTTACATCTTCATGGATATTTCTTGGAATTGACACATCTATTAGAACTATTTTTCTGCAGCCTTCAAGCGTTTCTCTTGTTATAATGGGTTCTTTAGCACTCGTTGAAGTTATAGCCAAATCGCAGGATTTTATATATTTCTTAATTTCATTTAGCGGAATAGCTTCTCCTTTAAGCTCTTTTGCAAGCTTTAGTGCCTTTTCGTAAGTTCTATTTGCTATGATAAGCTTAGATATGCTGTTTTCGACAAGATGCTTCGCTATTAGGGTTCCCATTTCTCCAGCTCCAATAAGCATCGCTACTTTGTTCTCCAACCCGCCTAAAACCTCTTTTGCGAGCTCAACTGCAGCACTACCAATGGAAACGGCTCCTTTACTTATATTGGTCCCACATCTAACCTTAGAACCAACATTTAAAGCTTTTTGGAATATAATCTCGAAGAATTGTCCTACTGTTCCTTCTTCTTTTGCAATTTTAAAAGCCTCTCTAACTTGTCCGAGAATTTGATTTTCACCTATTATCATTGATTCCAAGCCAGACGTAAGTCTTAAAAGATGTCTCAAAGCATCTTGATGAAAGCTCGTTTCTATAACTTCATGAAACTTCCTTGATTCTTCAATAATCTCATCTACAGTTAAATCCTTCTTTTTCTCCTTTAATCTATTAAAAGTATGCCTTCTGAGGTAATCAACAACAGCCTTGTATGCATCGCTCACATCCTCTGCAGCAACATATACCTCTACCCTGTTGCAAGTCTGTATAACAACGCACTCCTTTACAAAATCTAAGCTGTATATTTCTCTCAAAGCCTTCCTTATATCTGGAAATGAAAATATCTCTAATATAGACACATCCGCCTTCTTATGTGTAACCCTGACGTTTATTGTATGGAGCATTCTATGCACCTACTCTTAGCTTTTCTATTTCTTTCACAACAAGTTCTTTCGTTTTTGCTATACCTTTTTCTCTTAAGGAGTCAAAAATCTCTTTATTTCTCAAGATTTCTCTAAGAAACTCCCTTCTCTTCTTCTGATCATCTACAAACTCTTTAAGCTTCTCTCTTACAAAGCTTTCAATTTCAAGTATATCTAAATCTTCTTTTTTCAAAATATTTAAAATTCTACGTTTTAGTGCTTTTGCAACTGCAGGACTTCTTCCGCTTGTCGATATTGATATTATTATATCGCCGTATCTTATTTCCGCAGGAAAAATGAAATCACTGACTTTATCCGCTCTGTTTACAATTTTTCCATATTTTTTTGCTATTTCTTCAATTTTATCGTTTATATGCTTATTATTTGTAGCAATAATTACGAAATCCGAATTTTCCACGAATTTTTCTAAATTTTTTAGATTATTATCGTTTATATCCATATACACTTTTTTTATTTTTAATCTATCTATCTTTTCCGTAAATTCTCTACTTACAACTGTTATATCAGCCCCAGCTTCCATAAGCTTTATTATTCTTCTTTCTGCCACCTTCCCAGCCCCAAATACAACGACTTTTTTCCCTTTTAAGTTTAAAACTACAGGTAACATATCCCCTTTGAATACCTATAATTATAACTTTAAAAAATTTTTTAATCACAAAATTTTCAAAAAAGCTTTATGTTAAGAAATATTTAGGAGATAATTTTATAAATGTAACATTTCTGATTGAGCAGTCTGAATAAAAACGCCCTCTTTCATAAATTTTAGCGTAAATATGAAAAAATAGAGCGAATCTAAAATTTTTCTTCGAAAATTTCTTTTAAAATATTTATAGCACGGTCAACATGCTTTTTATTTATTATAAGCGGTGGAAGAAATCTTAAAATCTTATCATGAACGCAGTTTATAAGGAGACCTTTTTCCAAGGCTTTGTTGACAATTTCCCTGCCGTCTATGCTCAGCTCAACACCAATCATCAATCCTTTTCCTCTAACTTCTTTTATAAAGTCGTATTCATTTTTTAATTTTTTAAGCTCCGAAATAAAATATTTTCCAACTTTTTCTGCGTTTTTATATATTTTCTCTTTTAATAGAACGCTAAGGGTAGCTTTTGCTGCGGTGCATGCTAAGAAGTTTCCTCCAAAAGTGCTTGCATGATCACCCTTCTTAAATGCATTCATAACCTCCTCTCTCGCAAGCATAGCCCCTATAGGAAAGCCGTTTCCAAGGGCTTTGGCTAATGTAAATATATCTGGCTCAGCTTTGTAGAGCATGTATGCAAATATTTCGCCAGTTCTTCCCATGCCAGTTTGCACCTCATCGAGAATTAAAAGCACATTTTTTTCGTCGCATATTTCCCTAACAGCTCTTAGATAATCGTCGTCTGGGACTATAACTCCACCTTCTCCTTGTATAGGCTCAAGGATTACTGCAGCTGTATCTCTACTTATTGCCCTTTCGAGTGCCTCTATGTTGTTGAACTCTACATGCTTGAAACCCGGCACTAAAGGCTCAAAGGGCTTTTTATACTTCTCCTGTCCAGTGGCACTTAAAGAACCGAGTGTTCTTCCATGAAAAGAATTTACTGTTGCAATAATTTCCTTTTTACCTGTATATCTTCTTGCAAGCTTTATTGCAGCTTCATTTGCCTCTGCTCCGCTGTTGCAAAAGAAGCTCTTAAATCCCTTTGTTATTTCATATAAAATTTCGGCAACCTCTATCTGGGGGATTATGTAGTAGAGGTTTGATGTATGCATAAGCTTCTTTAGTTGCTCTGAAACTGCTTCAACAACACTCTCGTGGCAGTGCCCAAGGTTTACCGTTGCAATTCCAGCGATGAAGTCCAAGTATTCCCTTCCTTCTGTATCGTAGAGATAGACACCCCTACCCATAGTAAAGGCTACTTCATACCTTGAATAGACATTTGCTAAATATTTTTCCTCTTTTTTTATTAATTCCTCGATGCTCATTCTCCCTCTTCCTCGTATAAAATTTTTGACACTGTTGCGTTGAGCTCCTTAACTTCTCTTTCGAGATCCTTCATCCTAAAATTAATTTTTTCCACTTTTTCAACGATTTTTGATAATATTTCTATGTCCATTTTGCTCTTTTTAAGGAGTTTTCCCTGCTTGTATAATGTTCTCAGTTTTTCTGAAATCTTTATTCCCGAAAGAAGAACCGTTACCTCTATACCTCTAATTTCGCTCGGCAGATCTCCGCCTCTAACTTCCTCTATTCCGAGCTCTTTTTCAATCCAAAGTCTTGCTGGAAT
Source organism: archaeon (assembly GCA_027051165.1). Classification (GTDB taxonomy): domain Archaea; phylum Hydrothermarchaeota; class Hydrothermarchaeia; order JALTZZ01; family JALTZZ01; genus JALTZZ01. The sequence goes on from JALTZZ010000059.1 coordinate 33,513, forward strand.
GCTTCCAAGGAAGTCAAGATACTTCTTGTTCCCTCTTACAATTACAAGAGCTTTTCTTGCACTTTTTGGATCCACATCAATAAGCGTGTTCTCCAAGGATTTTTGAGTAAGGGAAACAACAACATCAGGTTTTATAAGCTTTTCTTCCTTTTTCATGAAAAATCCAAATTTGTTCTCCTCTTTAATCTCAATTAAAGCATTTCCTACTACACTTACTCCAGTAAGCGTGTTTATAACATCACTTACACTTAAAGTTTCTGTTCCAAGCTCCCTTCTATGCCTATACTCACCAACCTCGAATATGTTGTTGAAGTATCTAAAAATTTTTTCATTTATCCTTGAAAACCAGCTCCTAAGTCGCATGCCTTCCTTTAGCTTGTCGTTGTCCACTGGAAACAGGGCATCTGCGCTCTCCGCTATACCTTTAAAGTTCTGTGAAAAATTTAGAAACACGTTTTCCAAATCTTCTTCGCTTGGTAGAATGCCAATTACGTAAACGGGCTCTGTATAGCTCGCCTTCAGCTCCTTTAGAAACGGCTCTATTGCGCTGCCTGTTCCACCGCCTAAACCAGCTATAACAAGCAGACAGTCAAATACATCTTTTATTGAATCTATTTTTTCTACTATGTCGTATTTGTCGTATTCAAAAGCCTCTTTTGCAAGCTCAGAATTTAAATTCGATCCGTTGCCGTCGAAGAATCTTGTTCCAAGAAGAAATTTATGCTCATGACTACAAAAATTTAAAAAAGATTTATCTGTATCTATAAGCAGACCTTGGTATGGAACTCTGCCCCAGCTCTTTAAAAATATGTCTGCTATAGCGCAGCCGGCTCTGCCTATCCCTATTACAAAGGGTCTCAAAGTTCCTCACCGCTTCATAAGCGTTCCGTTTTTCTCCTGAATACCAACAGCAAGAGAACGACAACTATTACTGCTACACCTATGCCAGCAAACATAAAGATTTTTGTTCTGCCCGTATATTTATTAACGGCTTCATCGACAATCGTAATTACGTCGTTCGCTCTTGCAATTGCTAACGATGGTTCGTTGTTCTTTAGGTAATTCTCCGCATCTTTCAGCTTCTTTTCAGCGGTTACTGCAGCGGATTCAAGTGCAGCCACGTTCTTCCCCTTAGCTTTTTCCTTTAGTATAAGCGACTTTAAGCTTGCAAGCTTTTCTTTCGCAGAATCTACAACATCTATTGCCTTTGCCAGCTCATCACTCGGATAAGCGATAATGTCCTTTGTAAATTTGTCTAAAAACGTGTTCTTCCCCTGCACACTCGTTATCTTTATTGTGTAGAGCATGAACTTAGCCCCACTTTTGCTCGTTACGGTAGGCGTTTCAAAGGATATTGTTATCTCCGCTTCTTCAAGCTTTCCAAATTCCTGCTTTAAGTATCCCTTCCCAGAGAATTCCTGTCCATTAGCCTTTATTTTTATATCAGCATCTTTTATTCCAGAGGAAACTTCTACCAGCACTTTGTCAAGTATTACGTCTGTCTGTTTCTTTACAACAACTGTTGCTACAACTCTCTCTCCTGTTTTTGGATTTTCATTCGATATAGAGCTCTTGTCGAAATCTATAACAAAATATCCAGCATTCTCTGCATATGCAAAGGGTAGCAATATCAATAGTGCCGCTACTACCCATAGCCATTTCATATTCTCACCTCAGAACAGCGGTTTTATATCATCAAAAAGCTCTTCTAACTCCTTAGGAATTTTTTGTGTGGTTTCCTTTTCCTTAATTTTTGTTTCAAAATCTTCCAATATATCGCCAATGCCGTTGAACATTATACATATATCTAAATGTTTTGCATCCAAGTAGTCCCTAAATATATATTCGAGTTCAGCATTAAATTTCCTTTTGCACCACTCTCTTCCATAGTTTTGCCCGTGAAGCTTGCTTAAATCACCTATAGCGATGAAGCTTGCCTCTCTAAACTCTTTTAAATTGAAGTATGTATAGTTTCTTATTATTGTTTCGAGCGCATCCTTGACAGAGATGTCGTTCTTTGTTGTCATGATTCCAAACGTTGATATGTTTCCCTTTACAAGCCTGTATATTTCTATCGGCGGAAGTAGGTGGAGAAGGTTGTATATCGAGCTGTTTACGTATTTATACGCACCTACAATATCTTCACCTCTGCTAACGAGAACGTTGTTGTCGAGAACTATGCAACCGTCAAGCTTGTCAACTATCCTGTCAAAATTTTCATAAACGTTCTTTATATAAACGTAGCCTTCCGTTCTTGACGGGAGTATAAGGATTCCTATTACGGGAATCTTGTATACAACTCTAACGCTCTCTGCAATAACTGGCATAGCCCCAGTCCCAGTTCCTCCTCCTAAACCGGCGACAACAAAAAATACATCAGGCTTTGTGGGATTGGCTCTTCTTATAGCTTGCATTGCGATTTCAAGCTCTTCTTCCATTATTATCCGAGCTAAATCTACGTCTCCTCCGGTTCCTTTACCCTTAACCCTACTGCTGCCAACCAAGACTCTGTTCTCCTTAGGTATTGATGAGAGTTGCTTGATGCTGTCGCTCGTATCTATAGCTACACCCCTAATATCATCAGATTTTTCATAAAGCTTTTGAATAATAGCCTTAAATATATTCTTCTTAAATAAACTTTCTACTACCTTTGATCCAGCACCACCTACACCGATTATTGAAAGCATAAAAGCACCTAAAGGCTTTCTATATCACCAAGTAAGTAGTCCAAGTCTCTCCTTTCTCCCCCAGCCTCTGTTGCAAGCTGTTCCTGAACCTTCTTAGCCCTTTCAAGAAGCTTTTTAACTCTCGGAATCTCAGTTATACCGGCAAGCAGAACGACGCATGCAACGTTGTTTGCTTTTGGCACTGGATAATCCCCTCCTCTTACTTCCGTGCCCCTTATACTCGACTCTAACCACTGCCTCGCCTTTTCGATACCCTTCCTATCGAGCTCTTCTGGAGGACCGGCTATTACTATTAGAGCCTTCTGTGCAGAGGTATAGTCGCATGGTAGCAGCAATCTGCCCTTAACAGCCCTCTTTGTTACACTTAGTATTCTGCTGGCTTTTCCTATGTCATACTCTTTTTTCTTAAACAGCCTCCTTAGGAATCCTTCCCTTTTAACGGCTTCAGCGGCATATCCTAAGGTAGCAATTCCACCCGCTTTTAATGTATTTATAATTTCGCTCGCATCAACCACCTTTTCAGCTACAACTTTTGCGTGCTTAACTTCACCGGCTCTGCAGAGAATTCCAACCCTCTTTACAATTTCCATGTTTATCCTTTCATAAGCCTCTCTAACGCTTTCACCGGGTCTCAGGAAGGCTCCGTTATCCACAAGAATAACAGCATCTGCAACAGGAAGCAGTGCTTTAAGACTTCTTGCAGCATTTAAAGTATATATATCACCTTCATTTTCTGCTGGGAGAACACCTATCGCATATACGGGCTCATCGTATATCCTCTTTAGATGCTTCGCAACAACGGGTATTGAGCCGCTTCCCGTTCCGCCACCAAGGGCTGCAACAAGTATAAAAGCATCTATCGTGCTGACATCCTTATTTGCAACTTTGTTTAAAATAAGTTCAATTTCTTCCTCAGCGATTTTTGCAGCAAGCTTATTGTCAGCCCCAACACCATGTCCTTTAACCACAGTCTCGCCGAGAAGGACTCTATCTTCTCTATTTATATATTTTAAGCCCATCAAATCACTTAACGCAGTATTTACTGCAATCGCTTCAAATGTATGTGGAACATGGCTCTTTCTATCTTCAGCTATAAACAAATCCACAATCTTTCCACCAGCCTGCCCCAAACCTATAAGCAATACCTTCATACACTTTCCTCCGTGAGAATGATGTTTGTGTTTGCTAATTCTAACGAACTTATTATAATAAAAAACTTTCGTTCCATATAAACTTTGTGAGGCATGTATGAATGTTTTATAACCTAAAAATTTAAATTAAAATTCCAAATCCTCCCTTGAATAAACAACAAATCTATTATTTTGGTATAAAAGGGGAAAATACTGAGTGTCGTGGTTTGTAAACCTCATCTTTACAACTCCGAGATACCTCTCCATAATTGTAACTATATCGTCCCCTCTCCTCTCCATAACGAGGTGTATTATTCCATCTGCAAGGAACTCTTCTACACCGTAGTGCCCAAATCTTACCTTAGTCCCCTGCTCAATTTCCGATATTAGAAAAGACGTTACTCCCAAATCTCTTAAACTTTTGAAGAAATAAAATATTTCGCTTCTTGGATCATCTATTGTTGTTAAAGAATATATTGCATTTAAAGAATCTATAACAAGAAGTTCAAAGTCAATTTCAGATTTCATTTCTTTTAAGAATACAGAAATTTTTTCAATCCAGTTTGAATATTTTTTCTTCCTAATTTTTTCTGAAATTTCATTAAAGTCTACTATTTTTAGATTTTCGTTATAGTCCATATTTAATTTTCTCATTTGAAGCATTAAACTATCAATATCCTGCTCTATCGTTATATAGAGTCCGGGGATTTTTTCGTAGAGTGCATTTTTGTAGAGTATGCTGTAGCAGAGAGAAGACTTCATTGTTCCAGCACTTCCGCACACCAAATTAACCGTTCCTTTTGGAATACCACCTTCGATTCTCTCATCAAAATTCTCTATATATGTTTTTATTCTCGGGATTTCGAGAGCCATAATAAAATTTATGCTACGTTAATTTAAATAAATCTTACTGCTCAATAAGTAGAGTAGGTGGTTGCATGCATGCTAAGAGGGAGAAATGGGCTAACAACTTTAGCGAGTGGTTTAACGAGGTAATAGAGACTGCTGGGATTCTCGACGTAAGGTATCCAGTTAAAGGACTCTACGTTTGGCTACCCTACGGTTTTAAAATAAGGAGGCTTGTAACAGAGCTCATAAGGGAGATTCTATATAGATATGATCATGAAGAAGTCCTCTTCCCGATATTAATTCCAGAGACGGAATTTGCTAAAGAAGCACAGCACATAAAAGGTTTTGAGGATCAGGTTTATTGGGTTACACACGGCGGCTTAGATGAGCTAAATGTTAAGCTTGTTTTGAGACCTACAAGCGAAACCGCATTCTATCCAATGTTTGCCCTATGGATAAGAAGCCACGCTGACATGCCGCTCAAGATATTCCAAATAGGTAGCGTGTTCAGATACGAAACGAAACACACGAGACCTCTCATCAGGCTTAGAGAGATTACAACTTTTAAAGAGGCTCATACGGCTCATGCAAGCTATGAAGATGCTGAAAGACAGGTTAAAGAAGCCATAGCAATATACAAAGAGTTCTTTGACAGACTGGCTATACCGTATAGCATATGCAGAAGACCTGACTGGGACAAATTTCCGGGTGCGGAATATACCGTAGCTTTCGATACGATATTTCCAGATGGAAGAACACTTCAGATAGCTACCGTCCACAACCTCGCACAGAACTTTTCTAAAACATTCGAGATTACGTTTGAAAACATAAAAGGTGAGCAGGAGTATGCTTATCAAACATGCTACGGAATAAGCGATAGGGTTATAGCAAGCCTAATCGCACTGCACGGAGACGATAGGGGCTTAATCTTAGTTCCTGAAGTATCGCCAATACAAGTTGTTATAGTTCCAATATGGTATAAAGATAAAAAGGAAGAAATAACAGAGAGATGTTTCGAAATTAAAGAAAAACTTGAAAAAATTGGAATTAGAGCACATGTAGATGATAGGGAGAAGATTAGGCCAGGGGCTAAGTTTTATGAGTGGGAGCTCAAGGGAATACCAGTTAGAATTGAAATAGGACCAAAAGACTTTGAGGAAAACACCATTACTGTATGCAGAAGGGATACATTAGAAAAAATAAGAATAAATGCGGATGAGCTTGAAAAAATAAAGGATATTTTCGCAGAAATATATAAAAACCTAAAGAATAGAGCCCATGAAGAATTTAATAAGAGAATATCCTTTGTAGATGATATTGAGGAAGCGAAAAAATGTATAAAAGAGAAGAAGGTTGTTAGAGCATTTTGGTGCGGAGAAGAGGAGTGCGGCAAGGAAATAGAAGATAAGGTGGAGGCAAGCCTCTTGGGGATTCTCTTGGAAGGTTCAAGGAGTGCTGAAGGAATGAAGTGTGTAAACTGCAAAAAGGAGGCAAAATATGAAATACAGATAGCAAGGACGTATTAAAATTGCTCTGTTGCAAGTTTAATAAGAATAATAACCCCCTTACGAGATGTGTAATGTAAGGAGATTACTTTTTATAATAATTTAATGAGTTTACGTTTTTTTAATTGGCTCTTATATAACTTTTCTGATTGGTAGATGAAGATCGTCCAAATAATATGATTTTGGCATGACCATGTCTTCGTCATTTGGATAGTTTTTCGATGTCTATGCCAGCGAGAAATTTCCAACCAAAAGAGTTATAAGAACCTTTTAATTTCCTTCGGTATTTATTTAGCAATTCAAAATTTGGGATATAAAGCCTCCAGCAAGCGAAACGTTTATATAGTTGTTGTTCAGTAATCATGAACAAATAGCCCTCGTCTCGATGAAGCTCTTTAAGCTAAGCCGGCGACGGAATAGAGCTGAGAGAGGAGGGTTTAATGGGGTGCTTTGCCAAGCCGTGCTTCTAAGGGTTGAGGAACCAGCTGTGGTAGAAGCCTATGTAGCTGGAATGTCAATGATACCCCTTAGAGGCACAAACTTCCCCGCGAGCACTTTAGCGCTGGGAGGAAGTCAAAGTGAAACACAATATTAATATAAAAGGGTTTCATCTAATATACTTCTGGGTGTGAGAGATGTATAAAAAGATACTCGTTCCAACAGACGGTAGCGAGGTTGCAAATAATGCTGCTGAGCATGCTGTAAATCTTGCAAAAGCACTAAATTCTAAGATATATGCGGTATACATAATAGATATATCCGCATTCGTAGGAATTCCAACCCAAGCTTTCTGGCAGAGCATAAGAATGTTGCTTGAAGAGGAAGGAAAGAAGGCTATAAAATTTGTTGAGGATCTTGCAAAAGAGAAGGGTGTAGATTTCGAAGGAATTATAAAAGAAGGTTCCCCCGGAGAGGAAATTGTAAAAATAGCAAAAGAGAAAGAGGCTGACCTTATCGTTATGGGGACTTCCGGAAGAACAGGCTTAGATAGATTTCTCCTTGGTAGTGTTGCTGAGAAGGTTATAAGAACTGCTCCATGCCCAGTTATGGTTGTTCATAAATAATTTCGGTGATCAGAATGAAAGTTAGCGATATAATGACAAAAGAAGTTATATGTGCAGAAGTTCCCGGAACTACGAGAGAGGCTCTTGATTTAATAATAAAGCACAATATATCTGGCTTGCCGGTTGTTAAAAGAGGAACAAGAGAACTTGTTGGTATTGTTACTAAGAGCGATTTTGCGAGAAAGCCTGAGGAAAATCAGCTCGCATTGTTAATGACGAAAAATGTCGTTACGATAAATCCCAGTGCAGATATAAGAGAAGCAGCAAAAATATTTGTTGAAAAAGGATTTAGAAGGCTTCCGGTAGTTGACAACGGCAATATAGTTGGAATAATATCGGTGAGTGACGTTGTCTGGAAAGGTTTGCCAAGACTAAATATAAAAGATCCAGTAGAAAAGTTTATGGAGGAAAAGGTTATTACTCTGTGGCAGAATACACCTTTAAAAGTTGCACATAAGATTATGAGACTTAGCAAGGAAAGAGCATTACTTGTTTTGGACAATGAAGGAAAACTTGTTGGTATAATTGAGGATATAGACCTTTTAAAAGTTATTGATGTAAGAGAATATACAGAAAAATCGGAAAGCCTGAGCTCTACAGAAGGCGATAAATGGGGGTGGGACAGCAAGAGCGTTGTTTATATAATGAAGAGAACACTTGAGCTACCAGATAAGATGGTTAAGGATGTTATGGTAACAAACGTAATAACAGCTCTCAAGTCTACGAGCATAAGCGAGGTTGCAAAACGCATGGCAATGGCAAAAATAAATCAAGTGCCAATAATAGATGCAGAAGGGGAAATTATTGGCATTGTCAAAGATATCAACCTGCTGAAGGCTATCGTTTAGTATGGAAAAGTTTTATATTCATATCATGTAGTATTCTAAAACTATGTTCATGCTAATTGCTATACTGCTTGCACTCATAGGAGCTGTATTCGGTATAGTATATATCAAAGGAGCTCTATTCCTTTTAAGGGTAATTTTAAGCCTTGGATTTTTAGGATTAAGCATATTCATAGGATTCTTCTCAGCGATAACACTGTATGCGAGAAATCTTAAATACTTTATATATACACTTCCATTTTTAATTCCAAGCTTATATGCAGCATATCTGTCAATCTTATGGAAAAATCCTCTCCACATTTTAGGGATAATAATATATTTAATAGTTGCTGGAATCTTAGCCTTTTTAAAAATTAGCGAACCGGATGTGGGCATATTTGAGAGGCTTTTACCAGCTGAAACTTTGGAGAGAAGGGGTAAATATTTCTATGCAGCAAGGAAGTATGAAAAGCGTGGAGACCTTTTAAAAGCTGCTGAAGCGTATAAAAAAGGTGGAATGATTGAAAGTGCAGCCTATGTATATGAAAAAGCAGGCATGTTTGATAAGGCTGCGGAATGCTATGAGATTCTTGCTGAAAAAGAAAGAGAATATCTGAAGGATGCAAGTGAAGCTTGGAAGAAAGCTGGAAATTTGAGAAAAGCTGCAGAACTTCTTGAAAAATATGCTGAAACCGAGGAGTGGTATCTTGAAGATGCCGCAAAGCTGTGGGAAGAAGTTGATAAAGAAAGAGCAAAAGAAATATGGAAAAAAGTAGCTGAATACTATGAAAAAGAAGCTAAGGAGGAAGGTGTTTTCTACGAAGATGCAGCAAAAGCCTATGAAAAAATTGGCAATGTAGAGAAGGCTAAGGAAATGTATAAGAAGTTCATAGATTACTGCAGAGAACAAGCAAAATACGACAAAGCATGGCTTAAATATGTTGAAGAGGTAGAAGAAAAGCTTAAAAAACTATGAAATCCTACATAACGCTAATAATTTTGATAGTATTTCTTATTATATTCGGAACGTTGGGATACATGTATTTAGAAGGATTAAGCTTTATAGATGCCGTATTTACAACAATATATACATTAACAACGACTGGATATGAAAATCCAGCCACAAAGACTTCTACGAAAATTTTAAGCATGATATTAATTATTCTTGGAATTTTCACATTTTTTTATGCAATTCCAATTATAATAAGTCCAATTGTTGAGAGAAAAATAAAGGCAAGCTTAGGATTAAGAAAAGTCTCTCTTAGAGATCATGTTGTTATATCGAGGTTCAACGTCCTCTCAGAAACAATAATAGAAACTTTAAAGAAGTATGGAGTAGATTATGTCGTTATTGAGAACAGAGAGGATAGAATAAGAGATATGGTAAGAAAAGGTATAAGTTTTATATTCGGAGATCCAAAAGAAAGTATGAGCTTAGAGAATGCAAATATAAGAGAGGCAAAATCGCTTATATTAACATCGAAGGACGATGCGGAGAACATATATGTAACAATTGCAGCGAAGGAAATAAATCCGAACATCTTCATATATTCAACCGTAAGAGATCCAGAGAACAAGAAGCTCTACGAAAAGCTTGGTGTTAAAAGGGTAATAGATCCTTGGGAGATATCTATAAAGGCTATAACAGAGAGTGCAACAAAGCCCTATGCAATTGATTTCTTGGAGAAAATAACGTTGATGGAGGGAATTTATTTGGAGCAGTTTAAGGTTCCAGAGTTTTTAATAGGGAAAAAACTTCTTGAATCCAACATAAGAGAAAAAACCGATGGCGCAAGTGTTGTTGCTATATTCAGAAATGGAAGTTTAATTCTAAATCCGTGTGCAGAAGAGGTATTGGAAAAAGACGACATAATTCTTTTAATGGGGAATGAATATCAAATAAAAAAAGCCAAAAAATATCTTGGTGCTGAGAAATGATCCTTATATGTGGTTTTGGTAGGCATGGGAAAAGGATTGCAAAAGAGCTTGAAAAGCTTGGCTTAGAATTTATAGCTATAGATAAAGATCCGAAAGCTGCAGAAGGCTACGAAAATGTTCTTGTAGGAGATGCAAAAAACGAAGATATCTTAAAAAGAGCTGATATTAAAAATGCTGAATCCCTCATAGTAGCCGTAGACAACGATGCTGATGCAATGCTTATAACCCTTGTAGCGAGGAGTTTAAATGAAAAAATAAACATTGTTGCCAAAGCGGACAATCTTGAAAGCGTTGAGAAGCTTGAAAAAGTCGGTGCAAACTGGGTTATCACCCCCTATATAGTTGCTGGTAAGCTGTTAGCAAAGTTTGCGGTTTCTCCAATGGCAGCATCCTTTTTAGATACGCTAATGCTTGGAAACGAATATGAAATAGATCAAGTAAAAGTAGAGAAGAGTGATAAGAGAACACTTAGAGAAATTAATCTCACGAAATACTGTGTTTTTGTTCTCGGAGTTTACAGAGGTAGTGAGCTCTTTATAAGTCCTAAAGCTGATTTTAAATTGCAAAAAGATGACATTCTCGTGATCGTTGGAAAGAGAGAAAATATAAATACCATAAGAAATATAATATAAGGCAGATCAGTGAAATCTGATGTATTTTATTCCTTTTATCCTACACAAATTTATAACATCTGGTAGTGCATTTCTATCCTCGATTCTTATGCTTTCATCTGGAATGTCGTAGATCTTCTGAAGCACCGCTACATTCTTTAAAACTTCCTCTAAATCTGTGCTTAGATGCTCTATCAGGCTTCTCGAATATCTAATGCTGTTGCCCAAGAACTTCCTCCTTCCAAACGATGCTAAATCGAGCTTTGCAAACCTTTCCTCAACTCCTTCTTCACAATACTGAGAAAGCAGAATATCTTTTTCCTTTAAATACGATTTAACCTCTTTTAATATCTTAAAAGCGTGCTTAAGTATTTCCGCATAGCTTCTGCCTGCTGTAATGTATTTTGAAACCTCATACAACCCTATAAGCGAAACCGCACCCTTAAAGTTTGAGTTTGTATACTTCCTTTTTATTTCAAATATTTTGTTTGCAACATCAATTCTCTCCATCAAAATTTCCAAGAAATTTTTCTCTCTGAATTTTCCTTCTATTAAAGCTCTTGGCAGGTTTATTGCAACCTGCTGCAGTATGCTACAAGGAAATCTTGTCCCTCTATCTGAAAAGAAAAGTCCAACATTAGATTTTACGCATCTCGTAACATCATCTCCTATTCTTAAATTTCTCTCCGCATTTATGTTATATTCAGCTACAGAACAGCTTTTTGTATATATTTCATCACCTTCAAGCATTAAAGCTATTGATTTGAGGAATTCCTCATTTTCAGAGTCAAAATCTTCTATAGCTATCTTGCAGAACTTCTTCTTTGAATCCCTAATGTTGAGAACAACTGCATGCTCCCCCTTTACTAAAATTCCGTTTTTTTCATATTCTTTGAGCTCTTCAAGCACTATATTTGATATATATGGCTTTAGAACGAAGTTTTCTATTGAAAAAATGTGAATGGTTCCTTGCATGTGAGCATCGGCATACTCTATTGGAAGTGCCTTTAAAAGTGCATACTCTCTGAAGATCTGCTCACCAACTTTCTCTATCTTCTTAGATTTTAAGATCTGGCTCACGTCGTATATAGGCATTCCAAGCCTTGTATAGCTGCTTCTTGCCTCTTCAAAACCGTGTTCAAGCAGCTTTACGTTCACGATCTCTCTTATAAGCGGTGCAGAAACGAATTTCAACTTAAGTCTTCTGAGCTCTTTCTCAGACTCCTTTGCAATGTTTTCTGCTATTTCTCTTGACAAATTAGTTTCTTTTAGCAATGAATCAACAATCTTTTTTCTTTCAAAGTTTTCTATTGTATTTCTTGAAGTTCTTACTTTTATGCTGTGGAACCTTATATATCTTTCCGCAGCCTCTCTGTCAATCTTCTGAAGAACCTCATATATAAGCTCCCTTATCTCCTGCGTGCTTATCTGGTCATATACTTTTTTAGAAACTTCTAAGGTTACCTTACTTGCCGTAAAAAAATCTATTCCAGCATCTATGCAATCCCTTATTATTAAATTTGGGTCAAAAGCTTCTATATCTCCGCTTGACTTTACAACGGTTATCAAATCTCACACCTATTTTAAAATAAAAAGTTAACTATAAATAAAGGCAATTGAATAGAATAGTATATGGATGAAACAGATCGTAAAATAATTGAAATTCTCAGAAAAAATGCGAGAAGTTCTTATAAGGAGATAGCCAAGAATGCAAATATAACCGATGTGGCTGTCCTTAAGAGGATAAAAAAGCTTGAAGAAAGTATAATTAGGGGTTATGTTGCCCTTGTTGATCAGAAAGCTTATGGAAAGGAAATAACAGCCATAGTTAGCATAAAGTGCGAGCCGGCTAAGTCTGCTTACGTAGCTGAAGAAGTTGCAAAGCTTGAGGATATAAGCGAGGTATACACAACCGTTGGGGACTGCGATATAATTGTAAAGATTAGAACAGCGAACTTGGACAGTTTAAAAGATCTTGTTGAAAGAAAGATATCCATGATAAGGGGCATAAATGAAATAAGAACAAATATTGTGTTCAACTGCATAAAAGAAGATGTAAGCCTTGTAAGCTGTAAAAAATGAAGTCGGTAAGAATATTTAAAAACATAAGGGTGCTCGGAATAGCGGAGAGCTTTAAAAAGAGCAGCAAATTATGCATACTGTCTGGAGTGGTTATGAGAAAGGACTTCTTAATAGACGGTTTCTCTTTTGAAATATGCACAGTAGGCGGTCTTGATTCTGCAAAAAAAATAGAAAATTTGTATAAAAAACTACAAAGAAATGATATAAACGTTGTTCTTATAAACGGATGCATAATAAGCTGGTTTAATATAATAGACTTAGATTATTTATACAATACAATTGGAATTCCGCTGGCATGCATAAGCTATGAGCATTCCTTGGGCTTGGAAAGATACCTGAAAAATTTTAGAGATTTTGAAGAAAGAATAAATTTATACAAAAAAATTGGTGAAAGAACAAAGGTTAAAATTAAAACAGGGAAGCATGTTTATGTTAGGTATAGGGGGTTCAGAAATTCCGCCGAATTAAAGGCGGTTTTAGATGCGTTTACAAAAAGCGGAGCTGTGCCTGAGCCTTTAAGAGTTGCGAGATTGCTTTCAAGCTCCTTGCTGCACTTTTTAGGTAGTGCTTAGATCATGCTCTCAAGCGTATAATCTTCAAGAATCTTCTTCCAGTTTTTTAATAAAAATGCGGGAATCTCCTCAAGCTTGCTCGGTCCGTATACAACCTCCCACATTTCACTTAGGCTGTTATCTAAATTAAGAATTTTTGCTTGTTTGGGCAGAATAAGTATTCTATGAAAAACTTTATCTGCAATTTCGTTCAAATATTCTTCTAATCCGCGAAAGTATCCAAGAGTTATGGCTAAGGTTGTGCAGTAGCCGGAGGTATCTAAGCATAGAACATGGGCATCAATATCGCAGTAGTCGAGAACCGCTAAGAGGTTTGATACTGTATATAGATAATTTCCAGTAACGAGAACCGGAGAGCTTTTATCGGGCTTTCCTACTTCAAGCAAACCGGTTTTTGAAGGAATTGTTTTGTCCTCGATAGGGTAGCTTATAACTTTATCCGGATTCAGCATTAGATCTAACGCAAGCTTCATTTTATCGTTTAGATAGCTGCATGACTCTAAATCGCTATATATTCTGCACGGACTGCAAATTTTGCAGTTTTTTGGTATATAATTTTCAATTCTCGCTTTTCTATTCACCTCTCTTTCTTTGCATACCTCAACGCAGTTAAAGCATGAAAAGCATTTTTCCTCATCAATAATGGGTGTTTTGTCCTTAATTTTTATAGCTCCCACTGGACATGCATAGGTGCAAGCCATACATCCCTCGCAGTTTTTAAGTTCTGGAACCCTCTTCACAAGAATTCTATAGGTTCTTTAACATCTTTCCACATGCACATTTTCCGAACATGTTCGAAGAAATTTTAAAATGTGAAAATATTAAAAATAGTAAGTGATGATAGAGGCGGAGATAAGTTTGCCCATACCAACGAACTGTGTAGTTAGGGATTTAAAAGAGCATGCAAAGGTAAAGCTCATAGATGTGATTCCGTATGGAGAAGGAGTGAAGGGTCTTCTCGAAATAAAGGCAAAACAATGTTTAAAGCATATTCTAAACATAATAAAGGAGAATCCCTTTATATACGATAAAGATTTCAAGATACTATCAGAAGACAAAGCAAAGATGATAGTTACGATGAAGAAGTGTGATATTGTCAGAAACATCCTTGAAAGCGGCTGTTTAATCTCAAATGCAAACGTTGTTAATGGAGAAGTTGTTTTTAAGATCATTGCAAGAAGGAATTCTTTGAGAAAGCTTATAGAGAAATTTTCAGAACTCGGCTATCAGCCAAGAATAATAAAGATAAAGGAGGTAGATGAGGAGACTTTGCTAACGCCGAAGGAGGAGGAAGTTCTTAGAGTAGCGTTAAAAAGCGGATACTTCGATGTTCCAAAGGGCATAGGTATAAGGGGGCTTGCAAAGAAGTTCGGAGTATCAATTTCAACAATTTCAGAGATATTAAGGAGAGGTGAAAAAAAGGTTCTTTTAAACTATTTTAAAGAAAAAGGGGAAATACTTTAATCTTTTCTTTATTCAAATTTTGTAAATTTAATTATTTATTTTTGCTCTGTTGTAAGTTTTATATATGCACCAATTAGCGAAAGGATAACATGAAGACGAAGAGGTCTTAAAATTATGAGATATGCGTAAGAGTGTTGCCTGAGCATAAGAACAAGACGGGGCACAAATGGTATAAATTCCCTCAGCTGATAGCGATGTGGCTTTATGGGATAGTATTCAACTTAGGTTACAGAGATATTGAAGAAGAGTTTATATTAAGCAGGAAGCTCAGGAAGATTATAAACTTAAGGTGTGCTATACAACGATATGCAGGGCTGTAGGAAAGCTAACGGAAGAAGCGAAGAAAATTTTTGAAGAGAGTAAAGAACTTTTTAAAGTAACGTTTTAGCATGCGATTCTACCGGCATTAGGGCGGATAATAGGAGCTCTTACTACGAAGCGAGATCGGAAAAAATCGTCTATATCGTTGATACAAGTAACATTTCAGTGATCTCTCAGAGAATCGGTATAGACCCGAGCTCAGATGCCCCTTTTTGGCTGATATGAAAAACGAAAAAACACATAGTCGCAGATTCCGGCTTCGACGGCTGAGGCAATGAGAGCTTCGCAATTTTCAAACCTATTAAAATTCAAGTCTAAAAACTGCTCTATCTTAGATTCCTCCTCGCCAAGGTATGTATGGAAAAAGATGGCTCTGTGAAACTGTCTTCTCAGTAATTATAGGCGATAGAGTTAAATCCCGCTCACCCAAGAATAGAGCTCTTGCTAATCGCTGCTTGCTACAACGTCTATCGTTTCGCTTCCTCTTTTTTACACACCTTTCCTGTTACTTTTTTATCCTTATTATCTAAACTTGCAACAGAGCAATGAGAATTCATAAAGTTTTAAAGATGTCCCATTCAGTGTAGCCAAGGAATTGCAAAAGTAAAAGTAGTTTCATGGCTCTCTAATAGATTTTGTTATTATCGTTAGAAAATAGAATAAAGAATATGGAACTTTTAATATCAAAGGAAGATTTGATAGAATATGAAAAATTAAAAATAATATCAAAAATTGCACCTATAAAAGAAAAGATAAAGTTCTTTGAAAAAAAGTATAAGTGTTCTTTTGAAGAGTTTGAAAAGAAAATTTCAGAGAAAAATAAAGAGAAGTTTGAGGAATGGGACGATTATATAGAGTGGAAAGCTTATGTTGAGAGCTTAAAAGACCTTGAGGGAAAATTGAAAGAAGTTGAGAATGTTGGAAACATTAGAATTGCTTAAGAAGAGTAGAATAATAAAAAAATTTGAGGTTATTGACTTTAAACATGGAAAAGACTTCTACTATATTAAAATAAAGGCTGAAGTTATTGATGGCAGTGTTTTGGCAATAAGAGAATATGTCTCAGAACAAGATTTCCTTTATTCTTATCATTGGCAAGACTTTAAGGGTAATCTTCTTATGAGATGGGATAATGCACCACACTTTAAAAATATAAAAACATATCCTCACCACAAACATCTAACTAACGGCACTGTTTTGGAATCCTATGAAGTTAACCTTAAAGATGTCCTTAAATTTATCGAATCAAAATTAATCTCTCCCAAAAATTGACATTCTCAGCATGTAAACTTATAAAGTTTTAAAGATGTCACATTCAGTGTAGTCGAGAAATTGCAAAAGTAAAAGTATTTTCATGGATTCTGCAAAATAATCGTTCGAAGATTGTCATAGAAATTATTTATACCAGAAAAGTGTCTAACAATTCTAAAAGACAAAAGGAGGAAAGAAAATGAAGCAATGTCGAAGCTGTAGAAAACAACATGAAGAATACCTAAAAAAATTGTTAAAGGTGGAAATAGAAGAATGTAGGATAGAAGAATGTGAATTCGGACATCCACAATTTAAACCAGAATTACCAAAAGAATTAGCAGAAAAAACGGAGGAACTTAGAAGAAAAACAAAAGAAATAAAGGGTTCTACATGGGGGTGGGTTTATATAAATGCACCTCCATTCCCTTTAGCTTGGTATTGGTGGATAGATTGCAAAACTAAAGAGCCAGTTTCGGTTTGCCGTCCATGGCGTCCAAGCGATACCGAGAATTGTGATATTCATTATGAACCTTGGATTTGGATACAGGATTTGCAAGGGTGGTTTGGCGGATTAGTAAATTTCGGCGGTTGTGAACCTGCAAAAACTGTGGAGGTAATTGTGGAAAAGTGAATTCAAAGAGAAATGATAAATGTCTGAGAAGATATAGCGATGCACCTGAAGTGTTCCAAGATGGCTGGCTGTGGTGTTTATATGAAGCAACCAGTTTAAAGGATTGCTTACAGAGAGTTCAATACATGATACCGGATTATATTCCTATCTAATGGGTTTGTTGAGAAATCAAGATTTTGACACAAACATACACATAGATATTATGCCAGCTTGCAGGACAGCAAGCTGGCGAGACAAAGATTTTAACACTCATTAAGTTATAGGCGACGGGGAAATCCTTTTCAGCATGTTCTTGATCTTTTTCCTCTTTAAGGCGCTAAATACACCTTCGCCAACACCTCTCTGCCTGTATTTCTTTTCATCGAAGGGGTAGAGTCTCTTGGGATAAGAAGTCTTTTTATAAGGGATAATAGGATTGAAACCCCTTCTCCGCAAAAATGTTCTAAGCTTTTTACAGTCATAAGCTTTATCTGCCAAAAAATCGCTTTCAAAGCCGTTAAGATCATCAACGGTTTTGCTTCGTGATTTCCTGAAATATCTACTCCTTACGATAGACAAATGTTTGGAGCAGGGGACTATTACATGAAGCTTCTTTCTGTTCTTTCTCGAGCAATTAACTTCTGTTGCGTCTGCTACGAAAAAATTCAGTCCCATTAATCTTGCTGTAAAGAAGTTTAATCGCTTTCTTCAGCCAATCCTCGAGGATCATCTTAAAATATGTGATCAAGCTCGTAGCCAAGCTCTCTCGCCATGTATTCCCGCTCTCTAAACGTCATGTTTAGTCCTCTTATCACAATAAGCAATGCCCCAGCTTCCTTTGGAGATGCTTTTAGCTTCCTTCTCCTCTTCTTCTGCTCAAATGGATCTTCAAGCTCTTCTGCTATCCCTTTCGCTTCTTCAAATACCTTGCGAAAGTTATTTATCTCACTAAGTCTATCATATACTTGCCAGTAGCTGGGCATAGGTATATACGGGTCTTCTCCGCCCGTAGATGCTTCTGTTTGTTCATGGTTGTTCCATCTTTAGAATTTCTCAACAAACCCGAAACGCAGAAAGATTTATATAGGGGAAGGGGGTATTAACCCCTTCTCTGGTGAGAAACATGAAACAGCCACTAATTCCATATTTAGCTCATCCTACGTGGATAATCTTCAAACAAATCTTTTTGACAGAAGAACGGTAAAGAAGGAGATGGCTAAAGCAGGTATAAAACCAGTTAAGATGATGCTTAGAATAACGCTAACAGCCATATTCTTTGAGAGAAGCATAACTGATAGAGGAGCTTAAAAGGGAATGGAGAGCTCAGATTAGAGCTGCAGAGATTCCATCTGCAGATGAGATATACAGCTTCCTCAGCAGATTCAGCGAGGATCAGTTCATAAAGCTTTTATCAGTTATAAACAGGTTTATTAAGAGGAACTCGATAAAGCTCCTCGATACTACCGATATAAATCTGTTCAGAGAGCAAAAAATATAAATGGAGCTATGCTCTCAGCAAGGGGTTCTATAAAGGCTACAAGCTCGCTTTAGTCGTTGAATTTCCCTCTTTAAATCCCATAGGGATTTATCTATACGAAGGCTCGCCAAACGATTCTAAACTTTTCTTAGAAATCGTCAAAGACCTTAAGAGAAGGAGAGTTTTGAGAAAAGGAGATAAAATAGATAAAGGTTTCTGTGCTCAGAAAAACTACTGGAAGAGCATTATGTGGTATAAAATTCTCCCTTTCATATTTCCTAAGAGAAATCTGAACGTTAAAAAAATTAAAGGGAGATTATCGCACCCTTTCAAAGCTCAGAAAAACGAAAAGGTAAAGAGGTTCTACGATTGGCTTTTTTCTGCTTTCGAGAGTTTTTTAAACTCGTGGGAGAATTTTAAAACCGTTAGAAGCATTATCGAAGATATGTTCAAGGTTCTCAAAAATTCTCTCTCCTTAAAAAATCTGCACAGATATTCTAATCGCTCTGTTGCAAAGTTCACAGCTATGCTAAGCTTTTATTAGGCATATCTATGGGATTTAATAAAAAAGAGAAGCTCCAAGCCCTTGCTGAGTCTTGACTCTGCAAGGGGGTTATATGTTTTATTTCCAGTAGTTCTGTAAGCTAAGAGCCATGTTTTAGTGATTCCGGCTTGCATTAATGAACCGCTCCAATTTTCATTTAGAACAGTGGTTCTGCTCTCTCTATCAAAAAATTTGTAAGATTTAGAGCTTTCCGTAGTAGTATGTCATTGGAATACCGTTAACCTCGAAAATTTTTCCATCCTTAAATTCAAAAGTGTATCTATGCTGTCTTTTACATTCTTTTTTCATAAAGTATTATTATAACTATAATTTAAATTTAACTTCAATTTTAAACTTCCTTTTAACTGGTAAATTTATCATCTCATATCCTACTTCTTTCCTAATTTTTTCAAGAGTCTTTTTAAGAGATTCCTCATCCTTCTCTATTACTGTAATCCATAAATTGAACTCGTGATCCCTTGCATAGTTATGGGTAACAGATTCATATTTGTTTAGCTTCTCTGCAACTTCATCTATCTTTTCCCACGGAACCTTAAATGCCACAAGTGTGCTCGCGAAACCTACCTTCTTCGAATCTATTCTAAGCCCGAATTTCCTTATAATGCCAGTATCAATCATATTTTTCAGTCTTCTTATAACTTCTTCCTCGTCAATTCCTATTTTTTTACCAATTTCTTTAAAAGGTTCCTTTACAAGAGGAATATCCTTCTGAACTTCGCTTAGAATCTTTTTATCAATTTCATCGAGCATGTTTCTTAACAAGAGCTTTCCCATGGTTAATTTTTTTTCAACTAATGTGAAAATTGAAGATAAAATAAAAGCCGGAGTTGAACTTATAAGCACTTTAAAAAGAAAGAAATATAATATCTCCGAAATCTTAAACATAATAGAAATTATTACAAGAGTTCCTGAAATAAAAAAGGAAATCTTAACAGAAGCGGAAAGAAGAGGTATTATAAAGAGGGCAGAAAAGTATATAACAATAATGATGCATGATAACAATAAGCATTTAAAAATAAAAAGAGAAAGATGCTCGGCAAACTGCATTCGCTGTGGAAGGGAGATAAAAAACTGCTATTTTGTCCTTGTTGGAAGCTTTAAGTTTGGTCCTTTTGGCTCTGAATGCATAAAGAAAACTAATATTTTCTGAAATAATATCTTGTTCCATTTATATCCACTTTACCGAGATACTTGTGCAACATGTTGTATCTTATAAACATCCCCAAGTGGTTCTCTTTCATGTGGAATCCTTTTTTTCTCAGTCTTTCTGCAATCTGCTTTGTTGTAAGCTTCTCTCCTTTGCCAAAGACACTTAATATAGTTTTTTCTTTATCATATACATTTTTAAACCTTCTTTTTTTCTGCTTAACCTTCAACCTTATCCCCCCATAACCCTCCTGTAAAAATAAAAAATAGATCATTATGTGATATAATCTATTCCAAGATCCTTGATTATGTCTTCTTTTGGTTTTTCGCTCGTATTTCTTCTTGCAACTATGCCCCTTGCTCTTGGAAGCGTTGCTCTGCTATAGCCGTGTGCGTGCCTATAGCTGTAGCCGTAGCTCCTTCTCTCCAGCCTTCTGGGTATTTGTATATCGCTTGGTCCCAAGATATCTGGAGAGTGAACACCAGTCATTATTACCATTACTTCTATCCTACCATTATATTCCGGATCGACTCTTGCACCCCATATGACGGTTGCATCATCCTTTAAGTATTGTGTCGCTATTTCTCCTACGGTATTTGCTTCCTGAAGCGTTAGGTCCTCTCCGCCAGTTATATGAATAAGTGCTCCGCACGCACCTCTATAGTCGACATCTAATAGCGGGTTTTCTAAGGCTTGCATTACGGCTTCTTCTGCTCTATTCTTTGTATCACTCTCCCCTAAACCTATCATCGCAATTCCATCTTTGTTTGTGCTCATAACAGCCTTTATATCTGCAAAATCTAAGTTTATAAGGCTCGGGATATGTATGGTCTCGGTAATTCCTTTAACCATTCTTGCGAGTATTTCGTCTGCCACACCAAATGCCTGCTCTATAGGCAAGTCCGGAACATATTCAAGGAGCTTATTGTTGTCAACAACCACGACACTATCTGCATGTTTCCTCAACTTTCCGAGGTATTCTCTGGCTTTCTGAATTCTTGCTCTTTCAAGTTTAAACGGCATAGTAACTGCTCCTATAACCAAGGCACCCATCTCCTTGGCTATCTCTGCAACTATAGGTGCACTGCCACTTCCTGTTCCACCCCCCATACCTGCTGCAACAAAAACGAGATCTGCACCTTCTAAGATCTCCTTTAGCGTAGGCTTTGCTTCCAAAGCTGCTTGTTCACCAATTTCTGGATATCCACCAGCTCCAAGTCCACGTGTTATATCATATCCTATAAGGACCTTCTTGTGGGCTTTTGTTACTTCAAGGTGCTGTTTATCAGTATTTATTGCAATGAGCTCAGCACCTTTTATTCCTATGTGTGAAAGTCTTGTTACTGTATTGTTACCAGCTCCTCCACAACCAACAACAACAATTCTTGCTTTTCCAATGCTTTCTTCTTTTCCACCTCTAAACCCCAATTTTGCGTTATTTTCGAGAGCTTTTCTATATATTGTCTGCAACTTAAACACCCCAGTCTTATGTGAATATATGAATGAACATGTGAACATCACAGATATATAAACTTTTCGTTTCGACTCGCAATAAAGGTTTTCGGGACGAAAGAAAGTTTTATATATGTAGTGAACATGCTAATTAGTTAGGCATGGATATGCTGAGGGGCGATGACGATCCGACAACATTGAGAATGTATGTCAAAGATAGAAGTGGGATATCTGAGATTACTGTTGAGGGGGCTAACTTCTTAGAAGTTAAAAAAAGGTTTCTCAGCTACTTAGATTATGTATATAGGGATGAAAAGTATGTTTCAATAACATTGGAGGTTATAAGTAAATTTTCAAGAACAAAAAGAGTTTTTGAAAGAATTTCATATGATGATGCCAAAGAAAAAATAGTTGAGTTCCTCAGATATGTATACAATATTGAATCGTTTGAAGATGAATATTACTATAAATATCCAGAATATGACTATTATGATGTTAAAAGAGATTTAAAAAGCGAATTAAAAAGTGAAGTGCGTGAGGAGAGTGAAATAAGTAGAACCAGATATTTCGCTGAAGATTTTGATATTGAGGCTGATATAGAAAACAAAACCAGACAGAAAATCTTTGCTCCTTGGCTAAAGAAATATAATTTAAAAAATCTTTCGATTAAAGATAAAGTGTTTCTTCTCTTAAAATACAACCATCCAAACGAATGGGTTAGATCGCAAGACTTAAAAATAGAATATGAATTTATATATAAGGAAAAGATAAAATTAAGCTCTTTATCAACGTATCTGGCAAGGTTCTATGAAGAGGGCTTGCTTGAAAGAAGAGGATCGAGAGCTCAAAGAGAGTATAGATTGATTTCAGAAAAAGCGAATGCAGTAAAGATTTAAGCTTTAAAATTTTAGTTTTAAATTCGATTTAATTAATTCTATAAGTTTTTTATAGTCTTTGTGTGATAAGCATCTCTTAGCGATCTCCAGCTCTTTTTTTATATCGTAGTTCCCTCTGCTGAACTTTACTGCTATTTCTAAGACTGCGTTTTCACCTCTATTTAAGACTTTTGGCAAGGGTTTACTGAGCAAATAGCACTCCAAAACTTCAAGTTTGAACAAATAAATCTTGCATTCACCATATTCATCTCTTTTTAGATAGCTTTTATGATCAAAAACTCTGCATTCAAGCACAGCTTTTGCATCTTTTAAAATTGGAGCATTAATTTTCTTTGCTTTTAAGTATTTAAAATCTCTTTGATTAAGAATACACTTTAAAAAGATGAATGCATCATCAACAACATTTACAGCACACTCTTTATTCATTAACATATTCTTCACAGTTTTGTTTTCATATATCTTCATTAAAAGCTTGGAATTGCTTAAAAAATAAATGCCGATGGGGGCGGCATTCGGCTCTTTTCTGCTGTTATACGTAGTTACAATACATTCACTTATTGCACCTCTTTTAAACCCCAAATCCACAGCATTTGTTCTCATATGACACACCTCTCCTTGAGAAGGAAGATAAAAAGTGATGTTGCTGTTATATCTGCCATGCTTCCCGGATTTATCTTCATGCTTTTAAAAAACTTGTCCAGTTCTTTTACATAGTATAATATTTTTTCACATTTTCTTTCATTGTTTATACTGTTGACAACACTTCTACAAAGCTCCGAGACCATGATCGCAGTCTCTTCACAAAATTTGTTTGCAACAAGGGTATCTGTATTTTCTGCGAGAAGTCTCAGATAGGTGTATGCTATGGCGAGTGAAATTTTTTTAAATCTTTTATAAGCATTTTTCAAAATAGCGTATCCATTTTCTGCTCTTTTTAATCCATTTACAAGCTCATCTGCTATCAAATCTTTTTTTGTTATTTTAAATATATCAAGGAGGTTTATTCTCTTTTCTCTTATTTTCTTAAATGATCTGTCATCAAAAACATCAAGCTCACCAACTTCTCTTTTTATTCTTGGAGAAGCTCTCCTTACAGCTTTATATAAATATATAGTATCAATGTATGTTGTTTTTGAAAGGATCTCTGGAACTCTTCTAAAAGAATTGCCAATGTCTTCGTTTTTAAGAAGGCTCTCTGCAGATGCTATTGATAAGGGGTATATAAGAAGCACTATGCCTAAGTTCGTGTTTCCGCCGCTCTGTATTTTCTGTGTATCATTTATGGCATGGTATATATACTTTCCTAAGCTTATTCTGTTTCTATAAATGAAATCTTTGAGCATTTCCTCTAAGCTCTTTCTTATTGCCACAGCACTTGCCAAAAAGTGCTCATACAGAGTTTCTTCGTAATCGCTGAGTATGTTTACGTTCCCCGGCTTTGGGGAGCTCACCTCTAAGAGACAAGCAAGCTGTGCCGAATCGCATATTCTTCTAACAATATCTTCACTCATGTTTATCCTCTATTTCAATTTCACCTTTGAAAACAAATCCTACCTCACCACGCATATATACTCTTTCTATTGAATTGTTTTTTATTACAGGCTCTATAAATATCCTTCCTCCTTTTGTGACAATCTCTACTTCGCCGCTATCTAAGCGGAGGTAGTTTATAAGGGCACCGCATGCCGTAGCCCCAGTTCCGCATGCAAGCGTTTCCCTTTCTACGCCTCTTTCGTATGTTCTTATCTTATATCTCTTATCTCCCACTTTCTGGACGAAATTCACATTTGCTCCTTTTGGGAAAATTTCATGAAATCTTATTTTTCTTCCGATTTTCTCAACATCTATACTATCTATATTATCAACAAAAATGACAACGTGAGGAACGCCAGTATTTAGTGCACTTATTTCCAATTCCTTATCATTTATCTTTATTTTCTCCTTTATAAGAAAACCTCTGCCTTTTGCTGGTATTTTTTCTCTTTCAAAAAGTGGTGCTCCCATGTCAACCCTGACATAGTTTACCCTATTGTTGCTGTCTGTAAAGACTTCAACAACCTTTACTCCAGCAAGGGTTTCTATTTCTATGAACTTTTTCCTCACAATATTGAAATCGTAAACATGCTTTGCAAAGCACCTTATACCATTTCCACACATTTCAGCCTCGCTTCCATCTGCGTTGAATATTCTCATTCTTACATCAGCTTTTTTACTTTTTTCAACAAAGAGCAATCCATCAGCTCCAACACCAAAGTGCCTATCGCAGAGTTTCTTAGCTAAGTAGCTCTTTTTTTCTTCTTCAATTCTTTCATCAAGGTTCTCTATCAATATAAAATCGTTGCCCGTAGCTTGGTATTTATAAAATTCTATCTTCATGGAACATTTTAAGCATGCTAACAAATTTAATTTTTATAGAACTGGGAGTTTTATGAAGGAAAAGCAGGATGCAGAGTTAATAATATATTCTTCAAGCCCAAAAAGCTTTAAAAAAAGCCTTTATATTTTTTCAAGGTCTCCAGAGATTGCAAAGATTAGAGAATTATAAGTTTTAAGTTTTTCAGCGATATTTCATGTTTCATACAAAAAACTATTAACCCCTTTGCAAAAGACCTCATACAAGCGAAGAGACATGCTCATATAATTGCGAGCTAAGCTATACATAATATTTTTCAATAAAAGGACATTTA